>NZ_CDLUDY010000267.1:0-21513 GCF_975968855.1 Petrachloros mirabilis | reverse complement strand
TCAGTGTTTCTTTTCTTTCTGCATAATCTTGTCCGTCCACGCCAGCAGGATTGCGGATCCAAGAAACGTCATGTGTATGAAGATCTTCCATTTGATATGGTCGGGGTCTTCATTCGCCACATCGACGAAAGCCTTGAGGAGGTGGATGCTGGAGATGCCGATCAGGGAAGCCGCCAGTTTGATCTTAATGGTTCCAGGATCCACGTGGGTGAGCCAGTCCGGCCGGTCGGGGTGTGTTTCGAGTTCGAGCTTGCTCACGAATGTCGCATAACCGCCGATCACCACCATGGTCAGCAAGTTCGCAACCATGGTCACATCGATCAATCCGAGTACCCCCAGCATGAATTCTGTTTCTTTCAGCTGCTGAATATGGATGGCCATTTCCCAAAGTTCGACCAAGAACTTGTAGGCATAAAGGAGTTCCGCAACAATCAGGCCAGCATACAGAGGTGCCTGTATCCAGCGGCTGGAAAACACAACGGCTTCAAAAGCTTTTTCAATTTGATTTATCGTTACCGGTTTGTTCGAAGAAGGAGAAGTTTCAGTCATAGATCCTCTGGCTGATTGTGAAACCGCGTTACGGGAAATCGCCGTCTTGACGGGGGACGTATCCTAGTGGGCAAATTTCCTCCTGTCAAATCGTTGTGAGAGCGCGGTGAGTACGGCTTGAAAAGATGTGGAATGGGAGTCAGCCTACCGAAGATTCGGCTGTTTATGCCTCCAGGAGGCCAGATTCGGGGATGCAGAGGCGTCGAATGGCGTGAACAACTTTATGATCTTCGAGTGATTTATCGAAGATAAAATCTGCGCCGGCGATAGCACAGGCTGATCTCAGTTCCTGGGAGGGTTGAGACGTGACCATAATTACGGTGGGGCGAATCGACAGATGTTCGATGTGGTGAAGGACATCGACTCCACTTCCGTTCTTCAGTTCGGCGTCGAGAATTACCAGATCCGGTTTGCGGTTCAAAATCATCGCTGCCACTTCTTCCACCTCGGAAGCTTCGCCGACGACGGCAATGCCATGGATCTTTTGAAGGCGACGTTTGAATCTGGCTCGAGTTGTGGAATTTTGATCAGCGAGGACGACGGTCATGCGGGTTCACTCATTGAATAAAATAAAACGGAATCCGTACGAACAACTCTTCGCTTTGCCTCAGTCAAGCTGTAGGAGCTGTGGCGCAGGTCCGCTGTCGGCTGTTGCCAGCAAGCAGGTTGTCTAGGCCGGGAACGTGTTCGTTTGAACCATTCCTGACGTGGTCACCCGATTTCGTCATTGAGGCGACAGGCACCGTAATCTCAACAGTCGTTCCAAGGTCCGGAACTCCAGTGATCGTAATCGTCCCGTGTAACGTGAAGACGCGCTCGTGTATTCCTCGAAGACCTAATGAAGTTACCTGCCGCAGGTGATGCGGTGCGATACCCTTCCCGTTATCAGTTACCTTTAGGCGAATCTGACTCTTCCTTGTAGACATGGCAATTTCTACTGCGGTGGCGCCTGCATGCTTGGTGATGTTGGTTAAGAGTTCCTGTACGATCCGATAGAGCGCCGTGGAGGCTTCCGCTACCGGCGCGAAATCAGACAATTCCTGGTCGATCTTAAGGTGGCATGCCATTCCGGTCCGCATAGTGAAATCACTCACCAAAGACTTCAGGGCGGGTATGAATCCGAGGTCGTCCAAGATATTGGGATGTAAAGAGGTCGCGGTCCGCCGTAGGGAGCTCATCAGGCCGTCGACGGAAGCGAGAATCGAGTCGGTTTTTCCGATGAGGAGCCCTGTAGAGGCAGAAGATGTTTCAACAGCAAGGCGTTTCCGTAACCACACTATATCGAATTTCAAACCGGTTAACTGTTGGCCGAATTCGTCATGTAATTCGCGCGCGATCCTCCGGCGCTCCGCTTCCTGTGCTTCTACGATCGAGGATAGGTGGCCGCTCTGAATGGGCGGCGGGAAATCTTGCCGGGCCTTCGGCTTCTGGGATTTGGCGAGCGGAAAAGTAATCGGTGGTTGTTCTTTTACCGAAAGCGGCGGTTTTGATTGAGCAAGGGGTTTCATTGGTACCTCATGACTCCATGAATATATTTCAATAGGTTTTTGTGTCAGCGTGCTCGAACGTGGGCGGGAGAGGACTCATTATGTGCTCCGCCTTGACGACCGTGCCGCGGCCGATTCGTGAGTCGATCGCGAAATGCCAACCGATCTTTTCCGTTTTGGCAGCCATGGTCATCAACCCAAAACCGCTTGCCGGTGGAGGCGAAAGTAAAAAGCCTTTTCCATCATCTCCGATGGCCAGCGTGATGAGGTTTCCGGTGGCTTTCAGGGAAATCGTCACTTTGGAGGCTTGGGCGTGGCGGACGCAGTTGTTTAACGCTTCTCGCGTCACCGTCAGCAGTTCCTCCTCTTCCTCTTGGGTCAAGTAGGTCAATGCCTCCTGTTTGATATCGAGCTGAATGGACAGACAACCATTCGATGTACAGGCAGAAATCAACTTCCTGATCTCGGAGGGAAGGGAAACCCGCGCAATCACACCAGATTCAATTTGCTGGATATTTCGTCGCAGACTTTGAGCTACCCGGTCCAGCTGTTTGGCTAGAAGGTATTTATAGAGACTGGGTTGGCTATCGTTCTGAACACAAGGCGCCGGATTTGCTTGGAGAAATCGACCTATGGAATACAGCACCTGCAACACGTCGCAAGAGAGTGCCCGGCCCATGCGTTTCCTGTCTTGAAGAAGAACGGAAAGGCGCTCTTCTGCTGCCACCAACGCCAGCCCCAGTTCGTCTCGCCATCTCTTTCCGTTAGCAGGAAAATTCTCGTGGGATCCGTCGCTACACGATGAGTCGGAAGTTTGCACCGGATAAAGCGCCTGCGTCTTAGAAGAGTCCAGAAGGCCCTCATATACTGAGAAATCCTGATAGTTTCTTGCCACCAAATCCCCTCCGTCCACTCAAAATTGCCCGTACAAACTGGAAACAAAACTCAACGTACCTAAAAGAAATCTAGCTGAATGTTCGAACTTGGTCACCTGGCGGATCCGCCAGGTGACGAAATGGTGGTAATCCTGTGACCATTCAGCCCACGAGGGAGGGCATCCACTTTATCCGCAAGGAGGGTTCTATGAGCCAACAGGTGGTGATGGAGTCGAAGCCGCTGTCGTTTCGGGAAGGAGAATTAATAGTCAAGACTCTGGAGTCTGAAGATGAATTGAGCCAAGCCTACCAACTACGCCACCGGGTGTTTGCAGAGCGGTTGCGATGGGTTCCGGAAACAGGGGGCCGGCTCGAATCGGATGTCTACGACAGTTGGAGTACATCGATCGGAGTGTTTGCCGGCTCGGGGAGGATTCTCGCAACTGTTCGGATGATACATGCGCCGTTGCCGTTCATGATGGAGAACGAATTTAGTGCCTGTCTGGTCGGAACACATATGCTCCGTAAGAATACGGATACCGCCGAAATAACACGGTTGACAGTAGACCCGGGCATTTTGGACGGGAAACTTTCCACCCTGTTGCTGCGCACCACGTTCAAAGGCATGTACCTGTGGTGCGGTCTCCACGCCGTCCGCTTTACCTACATGGTAGTGGAGCATCGCTTGCTACGGGTAGTCCGGCGAATGGGTTGGCCATGCGTTCCGATCGGCACTCCTGTGGCGTTGCCTCCTGCGGATGTCCCGTCTGTGGCAGCCATATTAGATCTTGAAGAGTTCCGGCGAGAAGCATTGGCGCACAGACCTGAACTAGCGGCTTGGCTTGGAGTGATCAGTGCTTCTCAAGAGCGAGAAGCGGACATGCTGATCGAGCGCTAGGAATTTGAGGCGTCAGAATTGTTGCCTTGGACGATCGGCCGCAATTTGGCCACGGCCAGATCTAACGAGGTGTCGTTAAGCGGGCGAGACGAAGGTGAATAGTGATTCAAACTGCGCTCGGGAGGCCTATCAGAGCAGGTAGACCGTGATCCATCGCAGTTGCGACCGCCTGTGATCGTGATTTGACATCGAGTTTCGCGAAAATACTCTCGACGTGGAAACGAACCGTTCGCTCTGTGACGCCGAGGATTTTCGCGATCTCCCAATTTGTTTTTCCATTCCTCATCCAGTTCAAAATGGTGACTTCCCTCGGGGAAAGCGAATTGATGCATTTGTCCGTCGGAGGGGCGTTTTTGCGTCCGGTCCGCAACAAGGCAAGATGTATATGGTTGCTCACGTATTCGACAAGAGGCGCGTACGTTTCGGCTTCCACCTCCGTCCCACTTGCAAAGGAACAGAATGAAGCAAGGCCGCAGGCAGGGTCAAGCGAACCTGTCGTCACACCGTCGATGAGACCAAATTGTTTAGCCTCCTCGATGAATGCACGTTCCTCCACACTGGTTGCTCGTTCGAAGACTTGAGACCAGACATGCGTCCCGGGTTTTCTGGAAGCGATTTTGAATACGGGGTCAATGTCTGCATACCCGTTTTTCCAGTAGAGATAGAGCCATTCGTCCGGGTAACTGACATTAACGATCTCGCTGAATCCGTTGAACTGACCATCCGGACCGATTCGGGCAAGACCGCCCAGGAGTCGATTGAGAGGGAAATAATTCTGGAAACGCGAGAAGACATCTTTGATGTCCTCGATGGATTCGGCGTGGGCTGCGTAGTGAACGATTTCTAGAACATTTTGACAATCCTTCTTAGGCAGCGCTTCGAAGAGGAGAGTCGGGAAAGTATTATTTTTTTCATTCTCCATAGGGCGTGCCTCAAGTGAAGAGGGTTGTAGTATACGCCCCTTCTATGGCAGATGGAATAAAGATTCGATGTCTTGAGCCTGTGAGGAATTGCAGTTCCCAAGAGCGATGTAGGACAAATGCGTACATTCAAATCTTAAAAGTACGGAGTGAGAGTTCTATGTTCGCCAAGTATCGACTGATTCTAGCTCTAGCCTTTGGCAGTCTCCTGCTCTTTCCCCCTACGTTATGTGTTGCGCAGGCATTACGATTCCAACCGCAGGGGGCGTCGGCTGCAGGCCTCGGGAATGCCTTCGCGGCACAAGCGGACGATGCTTCCGCGATTCACTTCAATCCGGCCGGGGTTACTCAGGTTGACGGCATTCAAGTCTATGCAGGAACAGCCTTAATGGGCGGGGCGATCAAGTATACGAGTTCAGCCGGCATCGATACGCGTGGTGACTTTGGAGGGAGTGTCGTGTCCCCTCCACCCAGCCATACGTATATTACTGCCAACCTGGCGAGTCTTGGTTGGAGAAAGCTGGCCGACGTGACAGTCGGCATTGGGCTGACGACGCCATTCGGCCTAAACACCCGCTATCCGGTTGACGGGCCTTTCAACACGGCGGTGACATCCGCTACGTTGCCTCTGATCGATATCAAACCGACGGTTGCCTATAAGCTCAATGATTCAATTGCCGTTGGGTTGAGTGCGGACATCTACACGTTTGCTAGTTTTCTTGGGGAAGGTCACATCGAGCAACGATTCGTTCTTCCCGGGGGTATGACTGCTGAATTGAACGGGAGGGGTACAGGCGCAGGATTTACTGCCAGTCTCCTCTACACACCCTTACGCAATGACGAGGGGAAGCCTTTGGCTTCAATCGGATTGGTGTACACAAGTCAAAGTGTGATCCCTCTGAGTGGAGGTTTCTTCGTGAACGGGGCAAAGGTGGCCGATGCGACCGCAAATCTTGTGCTGCCCCAGATTTACAGAGGCGGGGTAGCGGTGTGGCCGATTCGCGATCGCAAGAATGAGTGGAAGCTTGAACTCGATGTCGAATATGTCGGGTGGAAGTCCCTCAGAAATCTGGATGTTTCACTATCAAATGGAGCGATCATCCCCCAACCCCAACAGTGGAAAACCGTTCCGGTCATTGCGGTCGGAACCGAATACAAATGGCTCGAGCCCCAATGGCTTCCCCAGTGGGAGATTGCGGTGCGTTCAGGTTATACGAGAACTGAAAACCCCGTCCCGGCTGTGACGTTCAATCCAGCAGTCGCTTCCTTATCAGCCCATACGATTTCATTGGGTGGGAGCGTCTTGTGCAAAGGGGCTGGACGATTCGCCGGGGTTCTGCCCTGCTCCGGCAAGGGGAGTGCCCTCACAAAAGCGATAGGACTCGATGTTGCCTACCAGGCATGGATCTATGAACCTTTCCTGGTTACAGGAAATCTCAATCCCACCGTGAACGGAACGTACCATGCCTATGTGCATGTCGGGGTCGTCAGCTTTAAATTTCAGTTTTGAACCGCCGAGGACCCTCTGTTAGACGAGTCGACCTCGATATTTTCTCACATCTTCTTCAATTGAAGCCTCCGGGTAAGGAAACCAGTGGCAAAGCCTCGACCGATGTATTGTCGATCGGAATCATGAGCGTGACTCGCGTGCCCTTCCCCCGAGCGGATACGATTGATAGTTTAGCTCCGAGCTTTCGTGCCCTGGCTCTCATGTTCTTGATCCCCATGCCATGAAAACGCCTGTTGTTAACGGTAAAGCCGACCCCGTTATCCTCGATCTTCAGCTGAGACCCTCGCTGGTTTTGACTGAGAGATAAACTCCTCTTGGCAGCTTTGCTGTGTCGCATACTATTGCTCAAAGCTTCTTTCGCGATGGCGAGTACTTGGATCCCTTGCTCAGGAGACAGGGGGTTAGCGGCGATCTCGTCGATGGAGATGGCAATGGAACCGCTACCGGTTGAGGTAAAAGATTGAGCGAGTGATCGCAATCCATCCGCTAATCCTTCTACTGTGGCGGCGGGAACTGCCATACGAGGAATAAATCCACGGAGATCCCGAATAACGCCGTTCAATTGGGTGACGGAATCCTCAAGTCTTTTCACATTGGTCGGAGAAGATCGGGGGATCTTTTGCTTGGTTACCTCAAGCCCCATTCCCACGGCATAGAGTGATTGGAGTAGGTTATCATGCAGGTCCTGACTGAGCCGTTCACGCTCTTCGAAAGCCAGACGGACAGCCAACTCGCTTCGTCTGAGCGCCTCGGCGGCGCGGGTTTGTTCCGTGATGTCGGTGCCGACTGTGACGACGCATTTCACCCCGTTCAGTTCGATCAATTCGCAGGAGACCAGGCAGCGACGTGTGGAGCGGTCTTTCGTATAAAAGGTGCGTTCCAGGTTTCGAACGGACCCCTCCCTAGTAATCTGGTCGAATAACTGCTGCCGGTCGTCCGGAGTCGGCCAGATTCCCAACGAGAGCGTCGTTTGTCCTATGACCTCATCGCGTGTAAAGCCGAACAATTCAAGCGAAGCGTCGTTCACTTCAATGCAACGTCCGGACTCCAGCTCTGTGATGACGATGGGGTGCGGGCTGGACCGAAACGCTTTGCTGAATCGTTCTTCGCTGCAGCGTAAGGCTTCTTCCGCCTGCTTTTGATCAGTAATGTCAATCCAAGAACCGATAATTTCTACGGGGTCGCCTGAGGCGTCGTGAATTAGCTTGACCCGATCGTGCATCCATCGGTAGGTGCCGTCCTTGTGTAGGAAACGGTATTCAAGGACTTGGGAACCGCGTGCGAAAAGATCGGTCAGTGAAGCGACCACGCGTGCTTTGTCGTCCTGGTGGATGCGGGACATCCAGAACGACGAATCATCGGTGAACTCATGCGCCAGGTATCCCATCTGATCGAGAATGTTTTCGCTGACATATGTCGCAGCGTAATCTCCGGAGGCTTTGCACGAATAAATGACGGAAGGACTCATGGCCAGGAGATGCTGAAGCCGCTCACGGACTAATCTCAATTCCTGCTCGGCCTGCTTACGGCCGGTGATATCAAGGGCGACACCCACATAGTGAGTAATGCGTCCTGTTTCGTGATTTCGAACGGGAAAGCCCCGATCCCACACCCATCGGATTGTGCCGTCAGGCCGAACTACTCGGTATTCATGAGCGAAGGGGAGACCATCCTGCTGGACAGAAAGGTTGGCCTCAACGCGCCTGCGGTCGTCTGGATGGATGGCATCAAGAAAAGACTTTGGGTGTTCATACAGGCTGGCGCAAGTCCGCCCCCACACGCGTTCGTAGGCCGGGCTGATATAGAGCATAGTCCCGATGGAAGGGTCGGCAGACCAGAACACCTCTTCGACGGTTTCCGCGAGTTCTCGGAAGCGTGATTCGCTTTTCTGCAGCGCCTCAACGGCTTGTTTACGCGCGGTGATGTCTTCGATCAGCCCGAAGGTGCTGATGACATGGCCCTTTTGATCTTGAATGACCGTAGCCCACAAGGAAAGAATGATAGGAGTGCCGTCCCTCTTCACCCGATGGAGTTCCTCCCCTCGGAGTTGCCCATTCTTGATCAATTTGCCGTAAAGATCATTCGAATGGTCCTGGCTATCCATGGGAAGGAACGGTGCACGGTTTCCCAACACCTCCTTTTTGGACCAGCCAAACATCGCTTCCGCCGCCTGGTTCCATAACGTGATGTGCTCGCCTGTCGGATCGAGGGCCACAATGGCAAGCGGGGAAGTGCGGATGAGTGCCTTCAGCTGTTCCGTCACGCTTCGAGAGATAGCTTCCGCGGTTTTCCTTGCCGAAATGTCTTCACACAATACGAGGATGATCAATTGGCCTGCGTCGTTTCGGACCGCCCGTGCAGTTTCTCCAACCCAGAAACGGCGACCGTTCCGGTGAACCTTCTGGATTTCCCATTGGAAAATTTTGTAAGGATTCTCGGCGCAGAGACGTAGTTGACTGCGTACCGTTTCGTGATCTGCCGGGTCGAAGACGAGGAGGATCGACCGCTCAATCAGTTCCTCGGGGGTATAGCCCAACTGTTCGGCGCCGAAGCGGTTGACGGAAAGGACCATGCCGGTTGGATCAAGGGCAAACGACATGGACGGTGTATCTTCATAGAGGAGTTTGAAATGTTCAGCGGACGGGTGGGAACGGGAGGACGGGTGTTCTGCCTGTTCCACCCGTTCTCGTTCCAATTGGTCGATGCGTTTGCGGAGTCGTTCCACCTCGTCGGCAAGTTCGGACGGGGAACGGGTCTGTCTCCTCACGAGCCCCTCGAGCAATTATTGGCCAGTAGGATATAGGGGTTTGTTTCAAAAAAGCTAGAGCACGGCGCACGAGTTGTCGATGTGGGACGGGGGCAGTTCACTTCTGCTCTGATGCAGGGCTGGGGGGTGGCTTACTGGAGGGAAGCGCTCGAAGTGCTCGAAGTGCTCGAATTGATTGAGTTGTCAACCCGGATTTGCACAGTTCCTCGTCCGATGCAGCCATGATCCCTTCCAAGGTCCTGAATCGCTTCAACAACGTTGCGCGTCGTATCGCTCCGATCCCGATAATCTGATCCAGTTGGGATGTTAGGAGTGCCCGGCTGCGTAGCTTGCGGTGAAAAGTGACCGCAAATCGATGGGCTTCATCTCTGATCTGCTGCAGCAGGTGGGTGGACGGCGAATTTGGCCTCAATATGATGGGGTTCTTTCGACCGGCGAGGAAAATGCGCTCGTCTTTTTCTCCTCGTGCTTTCGCGAGACCGAGAATCGGTAATTTCTCCTCTCCGACGCGCTTGAGGCCTTCCAGGGCGGCTGTCAGCTGACCGATTCCTCCGTCGATCAAGACGAGATCGGGCCGCGCAAGATCTTCCGTCCTGCCGTAGCGACGTGCGACAACTTCCTGCATGCTGGCGAAATCGTTGGCTCCTTGAACTGTTTCGATCTTGAATCGCCGATAGTCCGTTTTCTTCATCCGGCCTTCCTCCCATACCACCATTGATGCGACGGATTGGTTGCCCATCGTATTGGAAATGTCGAAGCCTTCGATACGGCGCGGAGGCCTCTCCAAACGAAGTAAGCGTCTGAGTTCCTCAATGGCTTGGCGGTCAGTCTCAACGCCTCTCAGCTGTTCAGCGATCGCTGCGGCGGCGTTTTCTTCCGCCAGCAACACGAGCTGATGTTTCGTCCCTCGTTCCGGGGATACCACGCGCACCGGTTCTCCTCGCTTTTCCGAGAGCCAGCGAGCGATGAGATCAGCGTCGGGTATGTCAAGGGGGAGTAAGAGCTCACGCGGAGGTTGGCCGTCTTTATTGTAAAATTGCTCGATGGCGGATCTCGTCAGTTCATCATCCGGAGCGTCCGCCGATTGAGGCCAAAAGAAATCCTTCCGTCCGATCAAGAGCCCTCCGCGCACAAACAGTAATTGAAGATCGACGGCTGAACCCTGTCGGGCGATACCAATAACGTCCTGATCGGCTGCAGTCGTTTGCGTGATGCGTTGTCGTTCAAGGGTTCGCTCAATCTTGAACAGACGGTCTCGAAGTCTAGCCGCCTCCTCATAGTCTTCCCGCTCGGCCGCTGCTTCCATCTGACCTCGCAGATCGTCGAGCAGCTCCCGGTCCCGCCCTTCCAGGAATTGACGAACCTGCCCGACGATCTTTTGATAGTCCTCCTGGGATTGATGGCCTGTACAGGGAGCCATGCAGCGTTTAATTTCGAATTCCAGGCATGCGCGTTCCGCCTTGCCGTCGATATCGATCGTACAGGTTGCCAGGGGAAAGGTTCGTTTGATGACTTTCAAGGTTTCGCGGAGCGCGCCGGAAGGGGTGTAGGGACCGTAATAGAGGGCTCCGTCCTTCTGGACACGGCGGACGATCGAGAGCCGGGGGAAAGGCTCCCTGATCGGGAGGCGGAGATAGGGATACTGCTTGTCATCCCGTAACACGACATTGAATCGAGGGCGATGGCGTTTGACGAGATTGCTTTCGAGGATCAGCGCCTCGAGCTCGGAGCGCGTGACCATGGTTTCCAGGTCGGCAATCTGGCTGACGAGCAACGCTGTTTTGGGTGTGTGGTCTGCGCTCTTGAGAAAGTAGGACCGCACACGGTCAGCGAGCCTTGCGGCTTTGCCGATATAGAGGATTTCGCCGGATGGATCCTTGAAGAGATACACACCCGGCTGATCGGGGAGATGAGCCAGCTTCGACTGGAGGATAGCGTTATCCGAAAGCATGCCTCATTCTACGAGGCATACTCCGCATCGGGCAAGGCAGAGACGCCTGCTAGTTGAGGGAACGGAGGAAGGAAGGGCTCAACGTCCCCCGTGCCACTTCGGCCACCGGGCCTTTCATCGTCAGGCTGAAGTCCGAGGCCACGTCGATGTTCAATGTTCCTCCCGGCATCTTGACGGTCACCGGGCTCTTGACCAGGCCGAGTCGCACTGCAGCGCTGGCGGCGGCACATGAGGACGATCCGGAAGCCTGGGTCTCGCCGGCACCCCGTTCCCAAATCAGAATGAAGATTTCCTTTTGACCGGTCGGCACCGCCAGCTGGACATTCGTGCGCTTTGGGAATAACGCATGGTTCTCCAGCGCCGGTCCGAGGGACAGGAGGTCTTCACGCGACCAGGTCTCTCCTGCCTTCTTGAACACGACGCAATGGGGATTGCCGACACTGACGCCTGTGAAGTGCAGAGACCGTCCGGCTGCTTCTATCGGCTGCTGGATCAATTCTTCTGCGATGAGCGAACAGGGCAATGCAGATGGTTTGAACGTAGCCTGGCCCATTTCGACCGTGACGGCACTGGCATCGCCGTGGCGATCAATGTGCAGGTCGATCGTGACGATGCCGCCTTTGGTTTCCACGGTAAAGTGCTTCTTTTTGGTCTTACCTGTGGCATGGAGGTAGCGCGCAAAAATACGAAGCCCGTTGCCCGATTTTTCCGCTTCGCTTCCGTCAGGATTAAAAATCCGGAGGCCGAAATTGGCTTTCTTCGACGGCACGAGGGCAAGGATCCCGTCGCTGCCCAATCCCCAGTTTCGATTGCAGATGAGTGCGACATTTGTTGGCTTCAGTTTGAAGCTAAGTTCTTTCGGGTCCATGACGACGTAGTCGTTACCTAAACCATGACCGCGGAAAAACCCGTTCTTCATGCCGAGCTCCAAAACGTGAAGTCGAAGTGAAAAGATCTTTCAGGGGGGCGAACGTACCATGAAGACGGCCGTGAGGAAAAGAGGAAAGAGGTGCTAGACAATCTTTACGCCGGCCGGCCGTTCGATCAATTCGACCTCGTAGCCGTCCGGAGCATCGATAAAAATGAAGCGGCTGCCGGAAGAAGTTGTCGTGGGTCCGTCGGTAATCTTGACACCTTTGTCGTTCAATGCAGCGATCGTCTCGTCGATGCTCTCGACTTGGAAGGCCAGATGGACAAGATCTTCCTGCACCTTGACCGGACCGCTCGGGGGAAAGCTACAGAGCTCGATCAACTCGTCGCTGTTCGGCACTTGCAGGAAGGCGAGATGGGAGCCCCGAGGGGAAGTCTTTCGCTCAATGACCTCAAGGCCCAACACGTCGCGGTAGAATGAGACCGTCCGGTCCATGTCGCTGACGCGCATGCGAGTATGCAGGAGTTTCTTTACTCTCATAGGTACCACTTATAGCAGAGAGCTTAGAGGTGATGGCAAGAGCCGAGAGTCGCAAAAAGGATTTGTCTGTCAGCTCTGCCTGGCCGGCCCTGCCGATTTCCTTAAGAGAATCTCGGCACTGCCAGGAATTAAGAAATTCGGCATGGGGCCGATTTCCTCAAACCCTTGCTTGCGGTAAAAGTCACGGGCGGCCTTGTTGAAATCTGATACACAGGCGAAAAGATTCTTGGTCCTCCCGAACACCAATGATTCGACATGGGCCACCAGTGCTCCGCCGACCCCCTTGCCTCTTGCCCACACTGCGACACCAAGCAGTTCCAGGTAATCCCCGAGGAGAAATTTCTCGCGAACGATCGCTATGCCGGCGAGGCCCCCATCCGTTTCGGCGACGAAACTTTCCCGCCCTTGCGGTATCGGACAGAAGACCCTTTCCCAGTCGTTATGCGAGTAGCCGAGTGTTTTCCAGGGGTCGGAATCCGTGAGCAGTGAAACCACGGCGTCACGGTCTTCCGGTCGCATAAGCCTGATCATCGGGAGGTTCATTGCTTTGGCTGAGCGCACGAGAGGAGTTCGCTCACTGTCACGGGTGTAAGTCCTTTCCGTGGGAGCACATCCTGCATGAGTTGTTGGATGACTTGGCGAGTCTCCTTCCCTTTTCCGTTGGCATGCAGCACGATGATGCTCCCCGGCCTGGCGCGCTTTGCGATGCGGGCGACGATCTGGTCGGCTGGGAGCGTGGGATCCGGATCGCCGGACTCGATGTTCCATTGAATGAACTTGAGATTGAGGTTATTGACGATATCGACGGTGGTGCTGTCATATTCTCCGTAAGGCGGGCGAAACAGTTTTGTGGCACGGGAGTAGTGCTCGCTCAGTAATTTCACTGGTCCCAGGATTTCTTTTCTTTGCTCGTCGGCGTTGTGCATAGGGAGGTGCGCATGGACTTGGCCGTGGGTGCCGATCTCAAAAAATGCGATTCCGAGGAGTTGCTCGACCTCCGGAGCATGCCTGGTGATCCATTGGCCGGACATAAAGAACGTTGCTGGAATCTCGCGTTCAACTAAATAATCCACGAGAGCTTTGTCGTAGCCCGTTCCTTTTCGGACCGGACAGAGATCGAAGGTGAGCGCGATATTGTGACAAGCAGGAGGCCCGGATGTAATGACTTGCGCCTGGCTGTCGGGTGCAATCAAGGGTGTAATCTGCCACAAGAAGAATAGAATTAGAAAGTGGTAAAGCCTGCGACACATGAGTCATAGTATAACGTATAACCGAAGTCCGAGCAGTCTCGTTCCTAAAAGATCCGTGTGGATGGTTGACGGTCAGATCGCGGCATTGATACGGTTCCTCTATGAGCTTGCCGGCATGGGAAATCGGACGGGCCTTGGGTATCCCCATCAGGGTGCATGCATCGTGGTTTCTCGTCTTCATCTTCGTGACTTGGACCCTGGCGACCGGATATTTGCCGGAAGCCCTGCCGGGACAGTCAGGAATACGCTATTGGGGTATGGGCGCGGTTGCCGCTCTCTTGTTGTTCTTCTCTGTTCTCTTGCACGAACTCGGGCATTCCTATGTTGCCCTCCGGTATCGCATTCCAATCGGCCAAATCACGCTTTTTCTCTTCGGTGGAGTAGCCCATATGAGGAAGGAGCCGCCGAGTCCGCTGGCAGAATTTCTGATCGCCATTGCCGGACCTGTGGTCAGTTTTGCAATTGGCGCTTTCTGTTTTGGGTTAGCCGTGGCTGTCGAGGCTGTGTTTTTACCTGCCGCAGGGCATGGATTCGTCGTTCTCGGGGGGTTGCTCGGATTCAACAACGTCGTGCTGGGTCTTTTCAATC
This sequence comes from Petrachloros mirabilis, assembly GCF_975968855.1. Taxonomy (NCBI): domain Bacteria; kingdom Bacillati; phylum Cyanobacteriota; class Cyanophyceae; order Synechococcales; family Petrachlorosaceae; genus Petrachloros; species Petrachloros mirabilis. The sequence goes on along the minus strand of NZ_CDLUDY010000267.1, from coordinate 7,307 downwards.
TGATTCCTGGCTTTCCGCTTGACGGCGGCCGGGCTTTACGCGCTGGTCTATGGGCTTGGGGAAAGAACTTCAACCGGGCAACCAGCCAGGCGGCTTTCATAGGTTTGTCGTTCGGAGTTCTCCTCGGAGGTTTTGGCGCGCTGCTTCTCGGAGGTGCGATCGCCGGTCTGTTCGACCCTTCCACTGCCGGAAATGGGGGCTGGCTGATCTTTATCGGAGCATTTCTATTTGGCGCTGCGTGGAGCACAAGGCGGCAGGTTGCAATTCAAACGGCCCTATCCACGGCGCTGGTACGCGACGTGATGATTCGTGCCGTCGTCACCATCCCTTTGCATACAACTGTTCAAGCTGCCGTCGACGAGTTCTTCGTTGCCTATGGGTACGGTGGTTTCCCGGTTTCGGATGAAGGACGGATCGTCGGCCTCCTTTCCGTCGAAGACGTACAGGCCATTCCCCAGAGTCTATGGGCCTGGCGAACGGTGAGGGATGTCATGCATCCAGCATCACCGATGCTGTTTATTCCGCCGGATTGGTCGATCATGCAAGCGATGGAACGGATGGCACAAACCGGTTGGGACCGACTCGTCGTCGTCGAGGATGATCAGACGGTTGGATTGGTCACACGGTCAGCATTCGCGCAATTTCTCCAATTGCACAAGCGGGCGCGCTAACACGCGTTGGCTGGAGAATGACGAAAGTCAACGTCTGGCAGCGCGTCGTTTCGCCAGGCGGACGGTGCGGGATGGCGTGCCTTCGTCGTCTTCTTCATGGGAAATTCCCCACGCGTTTGGCGAAGAGAGAACCAGTGAAAGATTTTGCGACACGATGACGCGTGTCAGATGCAGGACCAACAACGACCCATAAACCACGCAAAAGAAGTTGAAGGCGATGGCGGAGAAGTCCGCGAGCATGATGGGCATGAATATGGCGAAGATGGTGCTGGCAATCAGCATGGCCACGGTGAGCCGCTGGGAAAAGTGGAAGACGGGTTGAGACCGTATGGGCGTCAGAACAGCCTGATAGCGGTCCATTCGTTCCTTCCTCGCTTCGTGGATAGCCTCGTCAGGATCTCCGTAAAGTTGAAGCAGGAAGTATCCCGCGGCGATGACAAGCCACGGGGCGGACCAAAGGGGCCAAAAATGCTGGCCGATGTAAGAATGCTCGAAGATAAGAATTCCGAATGATGGAGCATACAAGAGCGCCAATACGAGCGGAGCCAACCGGTTGTCGCGCGGGGGCGTACCAGCGGTATGGCCGTGGACCAGTTCTTGTTCGAAGAGCGGGAACCCGCGTTTCAGAACTATTAACGCGATGGCTACACTGACGGTTTTGTCCGGAATGTATCTGATACAGGTCTCAATCCAGTCCAGAAACGCGAAGCCGAAACCTTGAGCGACCGCTGGTCCGGCAAAAAGTTCCAAGTAACTGCTCAACCGGTCCTGCCATTGATCGGCCGCGATACCGAGAAAAGTGATCAGGCCATCGCTGAGTTCTATTCGAGGAGATTGCCGGACAACGCGCTCAACGAACATGCCCGGTATGCTCATGACACAGGCAGCCAGTACGCCGAATGTAAAGAGGAACCAGATGTGACTTACGATTGAGGCATGGCCGGTTTTCAGGTACAGGCTGAACTGTCTGCTACGCCCCATCCAACCCCACAGAAATCCTCCTGTCATGTTCACGAGAGACCAGGGAAAAATGACAAGATCCGCGCCGGGGCCTGGATAGAGTAACCAATTCACCAACGAATTTGTGATCAGCGCGACCGACGCTCCCCACCAGGGCCCAAGCAAAAATGCTACGAAAGCCGTGCCGACCATGTCTAAAAACAAGATGCTTTCCAATCGGTGTCCTACCAGCAATCCTAGGTAGTTCAGGACCGTTCCGACAGCGGCAATGACGAGGATTTCGTTGAACACCAGGTACGTGGGAGCAGGGCCCAATTTCTGAAGGAAACCCCAGCGGTTCGGGGATGCATTGACGGAATCATCCGGTGGTTTCGATTCCGACTCCCCTTCGCCTGCGGAGGAGAAACGGTCACGTAAATTCATGATTCGTTCGAATGTCGTGAGGACAGCGGCGATGGTGCCGGCAATGGCCCCCATAATGGTGAGGGTGTCCTTATCTACCATGCCTGTTACCTGTCTGTCGGGTTTGACTTGTCATCATGAAGATTGAACGGCTTCTCCGGAGGCGTTAGCAGAGGAATTTTAGCCTGGAAGGCATGGCCGCGCCAGGAAAAGGGGAGAAACTACTCGGAGTAGTCGGGAACAGTTTGGGGCTTCTCGAAAAGGGTCGGTTGTACCGGCGCCATTGAACGGCTCTCGTCTCGCTCGCGGAGGAGTTGCCGGGTCACCACGGCTCCCAGCAAGAGCATCGCGGCGGAATAGTACACCCATAGCAGAAGTATCACGATTTCAAGGAGGGAGCCGTAGAGCCGGACATAAATCGTCGCATATTCACCATATGTGATGAACAGCAGTTTTGCTGAGACCCAGAGCAGGGCGAACGTCAGGGCTCCCACCATGGCTTGACGCCACTGCGGTTGGCGTCGAGGGACGAACCGATACAGGCAGGTAACAGAGAGGAACGCCAATACAAATGGGAGAGTGTACGTGAGAAGAAAATCATGTGCCGTTAACGCGACAAGATCAAGGCCCCATAGGTTCGGGAGATAACCGATCAGTAAATTGATGCTCTGCGTGGCTACATAGGAAAGGATCAGAAGAATCCCTGTGGCACCGAGTAACGCGACTGAAATCGCCGTCGAGATTAGCGGATGGCGACGCCTTGAGCAGTCGAAGACGACATTCAGCGCATAATCCAACTCATAGAAGACCAGGCTGCCGAACCACACGAATGAGAGGAATACGACCCAGCGGACGCTTTCAAGCCCGCTGATCCGATGGAGCTCTTCTGCTAATTCGTCGCCCAATGACGGAAGGAATCCCTTCAAGAAACTCAGGAGAAACTGCTCGCCGATCACCTCATGACTCACCACGAAGCTGACTCCATACAGCAGCATGAAGACGAGCGGGAACAACGATAACAACGAAAAGAAGGCTAGCGAGCCGGCAAGACTGGCACAGCCATGGCGCTGGAATGACTTGGCCAAGTCGAGGAGCATGCGCCAAACTATGGACAGAGTCGGCATCATGGGCAGGTCAGGGCTAGCCTAGCACGTGCAGAGGCCTCATGCACGAGGGAATCTCGATTACTTAAACGAAAGCACGGATTGCAGCGCGAGGTCGATTATCGGAACGGGATAGAGGCCGAAGATAATGACGCCCGCTACCGTGCAGGCCAACACGATCGATAAAGCGGGGGATTCGATCACGACCGGCTGTTCGGCGACGGCACTGTCAGGCTCGCGCATGTACATTACCATCACCACCCTCAAGTAGTAGAAGGCCGACACGGCCGCGAATATGAGGGCAATTACCGCCAACCAGGTCAGGCCTGCTTCAACCGCGGCCATGAAGACGTAGAACTTGCCTATGAATCCGGCTGTCGGAGGAATGCCCGCGAGTGAGACCATGAAGACCAACATCAAGAAGGCAGCCAGAGGTTGCCGCCTGGCCAGTCCGGTGAAGTCCTCAATCTCTTCACCTTCGAATCCGCCTTTCCGGAACATCGCGACGACGGAAAAGGCGCCCAATGTCATGAAGGCATAGAGGGCAAGATAGAGCATGACACTGGCCAATCCAGAGGAGCCGCCAGATTCTCCCATGCCTCTTCCGGCGGCAACCAGACCGATCAGGGCATAACCGGCATGCGCGATGCTGGAATAAGCCAGCATGCGTTTGATATTGGTTTGGATGATCGCCACGACGTTGCCGAGGATGAGTGTCACGACGCAGAGCAGAAGGAACAAGTTCGACCAATCAGCCTTGAGGCCACCAAGCCCTTCGACGAAGACGCGAAGAAACGCGGCGAAGCTGGCGGCTTTTGAGGCGACGGCCATGAAGGCGGTAACCGACGTCGGGGCGCCCTCATAGACGTCAGGTGTCCACATGTGGAACGGGACGATGGCCAGCTTGAACCCGAATCCGATCGCCAGCAGGATCGTTGCGATCAAGAGCAGAGGATCTTCGAATCCTCTCGTGCCGATAGCCGCTGAAAGGGAGGCCAGCTTCGTGCTTCCCGCAAGCCCATAGAGCAGAGAGATGCCGTAGAGCAGAAGGCCGGAAGAGAAAGCGCCGAGTACGAAATACTTGGCTGAGGCTTCCAAGGAACGCGGTGAGGATCGTTTCAGCCCCGCCATGACGTAGAGGGACAGGGACATGAGTTCGGTCCCAAGGTAGATCGTCAGAAGGTCGGCGCCGGACACCATGACCAACATGCCGGAGAGTGCCAGGAGAATGAAACCGTAGTACTCGCCAAGTTGGAGACGCTCCGCCTTGAGATAGGGAAGTGACATTAAAATCGTGAGACCTGTTACTCCGTAAAGCAGCAGCTTCCAGAATCGGGCATATCCGTCAACCACGACAAGGTCGCTGAACGCAGTGATCCGTTCGTTGAGCGCACTGATCTGTCCGCCGGTTAAACCGATACAGAGAGCCAGGGTTCCAAGGCTGAGCCAGGCCAGCAGTTCTTTTCGTGACGGATGGGTGATCGGGTCCAGCACGAGAATTGCGCAGGCTGCCGCAACGATGAGCAGCTCGGGAAGAATAACGAGGAGATCGGCGCCGTAGGACGTCATGGCTTGATCTCCCGCTGAGGAAGATCGATGCCGGATGTCAAGACGAGCGCCGATGGCTTTGACGCGGAAGGATGCGCCGTCGGGGCCACCTTCGCACGAGCCATGGATTCCAACGTCTTCGTAACGCTCGAGTGCATGCGGCTGACCAGGGGGTTGGGATACAAGCCGATCCAGAATACTAGTGCGACGAGCGGCAGCAACGTGGCGAGCTCACGATGGGTCAAGTCCTTCAACTTGGGCAGATGATGCGGTAAGGGCACACCGAAGGCTACCCGTTGGATCATCCAGAGGAGATAGGCGGCTGCGAGAATGATCCCCAGCGATGCAAAGGCCGTTGCGGTTTTGCTCCACAGAAATGTGCCGACAAGGACAAGAAATTCTCCCACGAAACTATTTGTTCCGGGCAGGCCCAGCGACGAGAGGGCCAAAATGACGAGCAATGTCGCGTACCGCGGCATCGGCTTGGCCAGTCCGACATTTTCCACGATCAATCGACTATGAGTCCGTTCATAAATGATGCCGACGCACAAGAAGAGACCGCCGGTCGTAATCCCGTGGTTCACCATCTGCAAGACGGCCCCTTCGATGCCCTGTTGGTTCAAGACGAACAGACCGAGCGTGACGAATCCCATATGGCTCACGCTGGAATAGGCGATCAGCTTTTTCAAATCTGTCTGGGCCAAGGCCATGTAGGCGCCATAGATGATCGCCACGATTGACAACAGAGCCATCAGCGGAGTCATGTCGCGGCTGGCATCCGGTAGCATCGGCAAGCTGAAACGCAAGAACCCGTATGTGCCCATCTTGAGGAGGACACTCGCCAGGATCACGCTGCCGGCCGTCGGAGCTTCTACGTGGGCATCAGGCAACCATGTATGGAACGGGAACATGGGAACCTTGACGGCAAAGGCGGCAAAGAATGCCACGAAGAGCCAGGTTTGGAGCGCCGACGGATACGTGACCTGGCTGAGCGCCAGGATATCGAACGTGTGTCCCCCGTAGAAATACAACACCAAAATCGCCACCAGGAGCAGGACGCTGCCGGCAAGGGTATACAGGAAGAATTTGATCGCGGCATAGATCCTGTTCGGTCCCCCCCAGACTCCGATCAGCAGATACATCGGAATCAACATCGCCTCCCAGAAGATGTAGAAGAGAACGAAGTCCAGAGCGACGAAAACACCCAACATGGCGGCTTCCATGATCAACAACATGGCCATGAAACTGCGCACCCTGGTGGTGATGGATTCCCAGGAAATCAGGACACAGAGGGGCATCAACGCGGCGGTCATAAGCACCAGCGGAAGGCTGATCCCATCGAGTCCCAAACTGTAATGGATCGGCGGAGAGGTGATCCAACTGACATGTTCCGTGAATTGCATCTGGCTCGATTGCGCGTCAAAGAGCCACCAGAGAGGAAGGGCCAAAAGAAGATCGGCGAGCGTTACCCCGAGCGCGACGATTCGAGCGGAGGAGTCCTTGACGAAACAGAGGGCTCCCGCTCCCGCCAGCGGCAGGAGGATCAACATGGTCAGCCAGGGAAATCCGCCGGGTTGCATAGTCCTTAGATCACCATGAAGAGCGTCATGAGTACGACGGCGCCGAGCGCCATGCCCAATGCGTAATGTTGCGTTTGGCCGCTTTGAAGAAGTCTCAAGAGCCAGCCTCCCCAGGCTACGGCCCTTGCGACTCCGTTGACGGCTCCGTCAATGACGGCGACATCGACCCGCTTCCACAGTTCATCGGCTGCAGTAAACGTAGGACGCACGACGGAGCGATCGTAGGCCTCATCCACGTACCACTTGTTGAGCGAAAGCTGGTAGGCCGTTCGCCACTGCTGCGCCCAGCGGTCCGGAAGAGAGGGGTTCAACACGTAGACATAATAGGCCCCTGCAATACCCAATAATCCCGCCGCCGTGGCCAGGATCATGATCATGATGGCGCCACCCCCGTGGTGTCCGCTCTCATTTCCTTCTGTGGCGAACATCGGTTCGAGGAATCCGGGAATGCCCAGATAGCCGGTGACGATGCTCAATGCCGCCAGAATGATCAGGGGCACCGTCATAGTTTTGGAAGGTTCATGGACATGGGTTGCGTGGTGGTGATCGATGCGCGAGGAACCCCAAAATGTGACGAAGACCAAACGGAAACTGTAAAAGGCCGTCATGAGGGCCGTCACGAGGCCGAAGATCGTGAGTATCTGACCGAGAGTCCCGGCAGACCAGGCTGAAACCAGCAAATCGTCTTTGCTGAAGAATCCGGCCGTGAGCGGGAAGCCGGCCAGCGCGAGTGATCCGATGAGAAACGTCCAATAGGTTACGGGCAGCTTGTCTTTCAGCCCGCCCATCTTTCGCATGTCTTGTTCGTGATGAAGCGCGATGATGACCGAGCCGCACCCCAAGAACAGAAGAGCTTTGAATGCACCGTGGGTAAGGAGATGGTACATGCCGGCGGCATAGGCCCCCAGTCCGCACGCCATCATCATGTAGCCGAGCTGGCTCATGGTGGAGTAAGCGACGATGCGCTTAATGTCCGTTTGAGTCAGAGCGATGGTGGCTCCCAGGACCATGGTCAAGCCGCCGATAATCGCGACGACCGCCAT
>NZ_CDLUDY010000266.1:0-11106 GCF_975968855.1 Petrachloros mirabilis | reverse complement strand
GGCGACACCGAGGGTTTTTAACAACTGCCGGCGGTCGAGCTGCTTCCACCAGAACTCTGATGCCTTTATTGGTGATTTCATGGAAAGCCTCGAGGAAACACTCCGCTATTGTCTTACTTAAAACCCACCACCATCCCGTCCGGCCCTGCCAGTCGCTCCACACGGGTCCGCTTGAACCCGACCTCTTTCATCCATCCTCGGCAGTCAGCGCCGGTAAAGTCGAAACCGCCGTGTGTTTCGATGAGCATGTTGAGGCTCATGAGCAAACCAAACGCGTGCTTCTTGCGGGCATCGTCGATGAGTGCTTCGTGGACGATCACCGCTCCATCGGCCGGCAAGGCATCGTAGGCCTTGCGAAGGAGCATCATCTTTTCGTCCAGATTCCAATCGTGCAGGATGTGTCCCATGATGATCACATCAACCTTTGGAAGCGAGTCCTTGAAAAAATCGCCATGGTGAAATTTCACACGAGGAGCCACTCCTTTTGCCTGGGCATAGGCTTCGAACACGGGTTGGACCACCGGCAGGTCCATCCCGTAGCCGGTGAGATGTTTATGCGCGAGCGCAACTTCTACAGCCACGCCGCCTTGCGCACAGCCGACATCCGCGAAGGTCCTGTACTTTTTCCAGGAAAATTTCTTTGCGATCGCGCGCCCGGCGCCGATGCTGAGACCGGTCATAGCCTTCAGAAATCCCTCCAACCGTTGCGGGTCGGCATAGAGTGCACCGAAGAAATCTTCTCCCGTCTTGGCTTCGTTCTGCGGTTTGCCTGTACGGAGCCCTTCGGTCAGCGAGCCCCAGAACCGATAGAGACGTGCATTGGACATCTCGAGCATCCCGCCGACATAGGAGGGCTTGTTTCGATCAAGGAACAGCGCAGTCTCGGGTGTATTGGCATACCGCGTGCCGGCGCGCTTCAACATTCCGAGTGCCACGAGCGCGTCGAAGAAGTCTTGTGCGCTTCGGCTATGCAAGTTCAGCCTGGCGGTCAATGCCTCCTTCGTCAGAGGTCCTTTTGCCAACTCCGTAAAAAGTCCGAGTTCAATCGCGCTGAGCAGCGTTTTGGATCCCCAAAATCCGAGACCGAGCTCCATGATCTTCGCCGGTGATAATCGTCGTGCGGCCACGTCAGGGCTCCTTTCATTGGGTAGAGTGGCAACAAGGCTACGTCCGCTCCCGACTGCTGTCAAGCCATTGCCTGCCGTTTCCCTTCTCTTCAAACTGCTTTCGTTCTGCTATTGACTGCCCACGATCGGCCCACTATTCTGAGGCGCATACATCTTACGTCTCACTATGCAGACACGAGCCGGCCGGACTCGTTGACAAAAGGAGAAAGCATGACCGATACCGCCGGGCCGCCCGTCAGCACCTACATGCATCGACAGCTGGAGATCCTTCCCCAGGACGCGACCGCTCTCAAGGCAGCGGAACGGATGCGCGATCAGCGCATCGGATCTGTATTCGTCGAAGCGCTCGATCGCGAACAACGGGATTGCCGGCTTGCCGGGATCGTTACGGAAACGGATCTCATCACGAAGGTACTCGCACAGGGACAGGAGCCGGACCGTACGCCTCTAAGCGACATCATGAGCCAACCGTTGCTGACGATTGCACCGGACCAATTGATGATCGACGCCAGCCATCTGATGCAGACTTATCAAGTCCGGCACCTCGGTGTCTCGGACGGAACGGAAATCGGTGGCGTCATCTCGGTCCGGGATCTGGCAAAATATTACGTGGATGCCGCGTCAGGAGCCGTCCAGGCCTTGAACGATGTGTATCAACCCCTCACGGTCCTGATGCAACGGGCTATTGAAACACTTGATACCAGGGATACCGTCTCAACTGCCGCCCGCATGATGAAGGAGAAACGAATCGGCTCGGTCTTCGTTACGGAGGCGGGCGAGATCGTCGGAATCGTTACCGAATCGGACATCGTCAGAAAAGCCCTCGCGACACGGCTTGACCCCGCAAAAACGCCGGCAGGCTCTCTGCTGAATTATCCGCTGGTCGATGTCGATATCAACCGATCAATTCGCGATGCGTGCGAAATCATGACTAAGCATCATGTGCGCCACCTCGTGGTTTCACAGCACCAGAAGATCGTCGGAGTGATTTCCATCCGCGACTTGGTCAAGATGGTGGCGGCCAGAGACCGACCGGGATTTCTGCGACGAGGGTAAAACACGAGAGCCAGGATCGACCTGGCTCGAACCTCCCTGCCTGAATTATCCAATGCCCGCCACTCTCATCGCCTTCATCATCATCTTCACCGCCGGCGTCCTTCTCCGGTTCTTCAACCTTCTCGACAAATCCCATGCTGAACGGCTCGCCTGGTTCGTCTTTTCGTTCAGCCTGCCCGCCACGATCCTGGTTTCATTGGATGGTGTGCAGTTTGCGCCGACAGCCTGGAAGATTCCATTGACAGCCTGTCTCATCACGCTTCCAATGGTCTTCATTGCATGGCAGCTTGCAAGACTGCTGCAGCTTCCCCGTCAGACGCGAGGGGGATTTCTGCTGGCAACCGGTTGCATTAACTCCGTGTACTTCGCCTTTCCCGTTATCCTGGCGACTCTTGGTGATGAAGGACTGGCCCAGGCGATCCTCTTTGATCTCGGTCAGACCACACTGACTCTCACCCTTCTCTATGCCCTGGCTGTATGGCATGGGGCGGATTCTGGCACGCCAGACGTCGCCGTGAAACGGTTTCTGACTTCTCCGCCACTGTGGGCGCTTGCCGGAATTCTCACCGTGAAACTCTTCGGTCTCCGCTTGCCTTATTGGTTGCGCGAGCTGCTCATGCCTCTACATCTCACGACAACACCCCTCGCTAGCTTAGTGTTGGGTTTGTCAATCAGTCTTGGAGCGGTCCGAAGAACCTTCCCTCTCGCACCGCTCGCCGTCGTTCTCAGAATGGGTGGTGGCTTCCTACTCGGATTTGTTGCGGTCTCTCTGTTGGCATTAGAGGGAATCGAGCGAGTCGTGGTGCTGCTCGTCTCCGGGATGCCGTCGGCGGTGACGGCGGTCATCTTCGCGGCCGAAACCCGCCTTGATGAGGAACTGGTCGCCTCAATCGTGGCCCTTTCGATCTGCCTGGGTGTGGGCATCCTTCCGTGGCTTCCTCGCCTGGCCCTCGTGCTGGTCGGGTAAAGCAAGTCTGACTCTCCACTGACCTTCTGGTGAAGCCCCTTAAAAGTGAGACACCTCCGCGCCTGTTATTGCTCCGGCTGGACATTTTTGGCCGTTAACAAGCCACCCGCACTTCTCCCCCTTTTTCCCCCGTTCACACAAGTGCCCAGGGCCATGAGGAATTTCCCGCAAAAGGCTGCAGGTGATATCACGGCACGGCGAATGCTCTAGAAAAAGGAAATGGTTCCCCCGCGTAGAAGGCTGACAGTGTTGATCCCTCCAAAGTCCCAGGTTGACGCCATCCCTAATAGCCGGCTCGAAATTCACCAGCCTGGAAACATAAAGGTCTTCTGATGATCGCTGCGACAAACTCTTGGATATGTCTCACTCTAACAGTGGTACTTCTCTGCATCATGGCTGCTTCCCCCGCTCGGGCAGAACCTATGGCCATCATCTTGACCGAACCTCCCGTCGACGGCTTTGGCAGGTCCGGTTTTCACAATGAGCCGAGTCGGCCTATTACCTTGATTCGCGTAGGCCCGAGGCTAGGTTTGAGTGGTCGCTCCCCCTTCGGGAGAGACCAGCGGGAATATTTTCAACAGTATGACGTTGTCGCGCTTTTTGGACTTCCTTGGGGATGGCGCGAAAGAACGAGCGGTGCAAAGTTGGATATGAGGCTCCTCTCTTCGGCAGGACAACTCGCTGCGGCAGCAGACACCGGCCTCATGGTTACGGTGGTACCTTGCCTCGCTATCAGTAGTCCGGAAGAAATGATCTCCGTCGATTTTGGAGGCGGTGCCGCATTTTTCAGCAATTATAGGTATGGCTCTCAAGACTTCGGAGGCCCTGCTCAGATCGTAGGCACCGGCGGCATCGGTCTGAATCTTATTCCTGGATTTTACGCGGGCTACCGCTTTCAGCATTTCTCCGACGCGGGAGCATATGGACCAACCAGCCTTGGTGTGGACATGCATATGCTCGAATTGAACTATCGATTCTGAACCGGTCAGCCTCCTTCTTCCAAGACCCCGCTCCTGGATTCTGTTGATCTTGTTGTTCCGATGACACCCGTTCGTCGAAGACCCGTCCCGGAGCGCATCAGAAAAGCGGATGCGGAGCAGTGCCAAACTTCCTCACGGCTTTATCCCCGCCAAGGTTCCCCACGATTCGCCAGCCATCTTTCTCCCTCACCAGCCTGTGGACCTCTTGGTGCCAACTATCGATGGGAATCCGTTGTTTGGTTTCTTTCGAGTTGGCCCACACAGCTCCTGTACAAATGATTTCGGCCGTCACTTCTTTATCTTTCTTCATGACCTTAACGGCTGAGAAGGTATGGATGTTGGCAATCAGGTCATAGCGAGCGAATAAATCAGCCCAGATATTTCGTATGTCTTCCTTTTTTAACCCGTGATACTGGTAGTTCGACGCATACAGGGCCATCACCCCGTCTACATCCCTCGCACGAATAGCTTCCTGGGCACGATCAAACGTACCGATCAACTCGTTGAAGCTCTCCTCGTCGGCTTCAATAACCGCTTCCGGCAGGACTTGGGTTAACGCAAGAACCGCGGGCGGGAAGATAGTCAGCGCAGAGGCTGCAATCAAGGCAGAAACAAAAAGGATAAAACCCCTTATGTTAGTCATCTAGCCCTCCTTGCGGTCTACCAAAGACAGCGCTCCAAGACTACTCCTAGGTTTCTATTCGAATTGCTTCGTTAAAATTCTGCGCCCCTCGCATAAAACAATCAAGGGCTTTCCTTGGTATAATGGCGAGATAAATATGACTCAGTGGCCCATCATGAATGCTTTGCTCGGCAGCACACTGATGCTGACAGCCTGTGCCGAATCTGCGCATCAAACCCGGCAAGATGCTGAACAAAGCCTTATCCCAAAGGAGCTTGAACAACAGATCGATACGTCCATCGATTTCCCCGCCCTTGTGGCCGCGCCCGATCAATATATCGGCCGCGTAGTCATGTTCAGCGGCCTGGTCCTCTCGTCCAAACGTACCGCATCACAAACCGAAATCGAACTCTTGGAGTTGCCCGCCCGATCGGGTCCTCCGAATACCAACGAACGCATCCAATCACGCGGACGATTTCTCGCGACACAGAGCACTTTCCTGGATCCGGCAATTGTTGCGCCAGGCACTCCGTTAACTATCGTCGGCGAAGTGACCGGAAAGATCAAAAGGCCGCTCGACGAAAGCGAATACACCTACCCGGTCATCGCAATCAGGCACTTCATTGATTGGAATACCGTCGCATCGCAGTACGGGGCTCAGAGTGATCCGGTCTATTACGGTCCTTCCTATTTTTATCCATATCCCTACTGGTGGGGCCCCTATGCCCCCTACCCCTATTGGGCTCCGTATCCGCCCGTGATCATTCAACGACCGCTACCTCCCCCTCCTCCACCACCGCCGCCGCCGAGCAGAATTCCTCCGCAATTCAGGAAACGATAGAGAACATAGCACTTCCTCGGAGACACTCATGAGCACAAGCCTTCTGTCGGTCCTGATGACTTCTTCTTAAAACCATCATTGGATGGGCAGAAATTCCTACGACGTTAGGAGAGCTGGCCTGTGTTCACCGCATTGACCTGCCTCCCGCACATTCGTTACAAATATTCATGCGGCTGCCGCTCCGAAAATTCTCCGTTGGACGCGTCATCTCTCTCATCGCTGTATCATTACTTGTGCAGCATGTCCTTTTTCATTTCTCCCACGGAAGCGAATCACCTTCAACTCCGCTCACCCAGGTGTTTCGTGCCTCTGAGTGGAGAGGTGGAACAGACGTCGCGTTCGAAGGTTGTAAAGCCAGTTCAGGGGAGTACACCCTCTGGGTCTATGCAAAGGGGGAGACGTGCGGGGTGCCACGCGAGATAGCCGATCGCGTCGTGATGAACCGGCAGCCATTGCCCGGCGTTTCGCCAATTCGCGCCACGTCGCGCCTGCCCGAAGGCAGCTATTTCGTCTGGGCATTCGGCAGCGGTGAGCCGGGACATCCTTGGATCAACCTCTGCGCAAAAACCTGTGTGAAGGGGGAATTGCCGGCCGACCCGGGGTGGATACTGCTCGGCTCCATCGAAGTGCGCGAACTCCATCAGATGTGGCTCAAAAGCTGGGAGCAGCCGGATGGTGATGAACTTTACATCAAGGCCATTGTCTTATCGGCATCGGATGCTCGACCTGATTGGACACCGTGAGTTCGACAGAGATGCCTATCGTGCGAAGAGATCGTGGAGGATGGACTGCGCTGCTTTTGTCACGGCATCTTGATCTTTCCCATGCTTGGCAAGAATTTCCTGGAGTCGATGAGCCTCCGCATATTCAGGCTTCAACTGAATCGATCTGGTCAAGGCCTGGGTCGCCCCGCCAAGATCTCCTTGCGCCATACGCACGAGTCCGAGATCCGCGAACGATTCGGCATCATCGGATTGAAGCTCGGTGGCTCGCACCAACGCCAGCGCCGCGGCGGGAAGATCCCCATTCCCCATGAAAGCACGCCCAAGCCAATAGAAGACCTGATGATCGTCCCGACCGAGCCGAATGCTGGCCTGCAACGACTGAACGGCATCGGCATAATCATGCTGATCAAGCAATACCTGCCCTAATCCACGATACGGGTCCGCCCAATCAGGCTCGAGATGGATCGAAGCCCGATAGTTTTCGATGGCCCCATGCATGTCCCCTCGACGTGCCAGCTCTTCTGCCAATTTGAACTTCGATGCCGCATCCGTTCCGCTATACTCCGGTAATGAACCAAGTTTCGCACGCAATTGGGCAAACTCCGGCTCGAGGCTCGATCCGGCCGCCGAAGACGGCTGTTGAGGCGAGCCAGCCAATCCCGGGGCGATGAACCCTACAGCAAGGCAGAGGAGAACCAAGATTGGCAGCACCAGCACCTCCCAATCACTGATGCAACAAGGCACTGCTACGCTGGACACGCTACTGATCTTCCACCTCTTGAGTCAACCGTTCCCATCACACAGGTTTTGAACGTAAATAGTGTATCCATAGCCTGGCCGCTGTAAATTACGATCACAGTTCGTGTGGTTTTTGTTACGCTTGTGTGTTGTAGGCCTCTGCGAAAACAATCGTTCGACTCAATCCCTAGCAAAAGCCTGTGCCATCCACACAATTTCTTGGCGAAATTTATCGTGTTCCTGGTGCTCTCATCCTTGGTATGACCATTGCGATACACATGAGATCGAGAAAGGAGGGAGCGATCATGCATGACGTGACATTGTGGGCGGCATGGTATCTCTTTCTTCTGGCCATTCCCGCTTTCCTGATCGGCTCGGTCATCCGCGAAAAGATGACGCATCGCCGAACAAGCCGCCATCGACGCTAACTTTCCAAACAGCGCCGCACTCTTCACCAGGCCGCTTGTTTCATCAATCGAAGGCGTTTCAGACCTTACCGACCGGGCAACGCAGATTTTCGGTGCAAGCCCGATTGGGTTTGAAGGTCTCTCGGCAATCTTAGCCGTTAACACGTGCATCGACGTATTTGAATTCTTCGCTGTAAATTGCCCTCTTTCTGACTCAGCTGTCGAAAAACCATCTCACCCTCTTCATCAACCGATTATCTTCTGCCGCCTTGCTATGGCATGAGATGCCCTTTGAGGAATTAAGATACACGGCTCTCCGTCTAGTGTTGCTAATCATTCCGTTGGTATGATTCATTTGGCGGAGGGTCTTTATGATTGCACCAACATCCCGTCCCTCAGTCGAATCGCACCAGCTGAACTGGACCGTTATCGGGATTTTGGGTCTTCTGATCCTGTCCGCACTCGCCATCTTGCTGCTCACTATGACCGTCATCCACATTCATGATTCCGATGGACTCGTCATCGATATGGCGGGCCGGCAACGCATGCTGCTGGAGCGCCATATGAAGGAGGTTCTCCTTGTCTCCAGAGGAACACCTGTGGACTATCAACATACCCGCGCCGCGCTGAAAGAGCGGATTCACGCTTTGATCCATGGGGGACCAATCGTCGCCCATGTCAGTCGAGGCGGGACGGTCTCTCTTCCTCCGGCTCCAACCGACGAAATCAGACAGAGCCTGTTGAAGCAGCAACAACTCATGGATGTCCTCTTTGCCAACGCCGATGCATTCCTCACGATGCCGGAACAGGATACAAAGACCCGCAAAGCTCGGGACATCCTGCTCGCGGAGAATGGGGATTTGCTGGAACTTGCGAACGATGCTGTGATCTTGCTGGCACGCCACTCCGAGGAGAATGTTCAGACGCTCATCCGATGGGAAATAATCGTGGTTCCCCTGGTCATCATTCTGGCGACGCTGGAAACCTGGCGATTCCTCCGAGTGGAAGGCGAATTGAAAAAGAGCCAGGCATCGACGATGGCGGCGTTGCGACAGAGAGACGCAGTAAAGTCCGCTATTTTATCCTCCGTTTCGCATGAGTTACGGACGCCTCTCACGGCGATTAAAACGATGTTGTTCAGCCTCCAGGATCGCGGAGATTCTTTGCCAGGCACTGTGCGCAGAGAATTTCTTACAAGCATCGACCGGGAATTGGATTATTTGAATCGACTCGTGGGAAATCTCTTGGACATGTCACGCCTGGAAGCCGGATCTTTGATACTCCATCGCGAATGGAATGTGGTCGAGGAGCTGGTGGAAGGAGCCATCCGTCGGGTTCAGGTACTGCTAAACGGCCGGACACTCGACATTCATCTCGACAAGGACCTCCCGCCTGTCTACGTCGACGAGGTCCAAATACAGCAGGTTCTGGTCAATCTCCTTGATAACGCCATAAAGTTTTCTTCGCCAGATACCCCTATTCATCTCTACGCGGGACTCTCTGGAGACAAGCTGACTCTACGCATCTCGAACAGGGGTGAAGGCGTGCCGGAGCAGGACAAGGAGCGTATATTTGAACGCTTCTACAGAGGACGAGCAGATGGTGCTTCCGCCATTCCAGGAACCGGGCTAGGGCTGGCAATTTGCAAAAGTATCGTCGAAGCCCATGGCGGCCAGATCGTCGTAGATTCGATTCCCGGCGAAGAGACCTCATTCCTGGTTACCTTGCCACTAAAAAGTTCGCCGGATTACGCGCCCGCGCTTTCGCGCCCCGACACAGCCGGGAGGGTCTCGTGAGTCAAGGTGCGCGAATTCTGGTTGTCGACGATGAAGCCCAGATTCGGCGTTCTCTTCAGGTAAATCTGGAAAGCAGAGGCTATGCAGTCGAGACGGCTGTAACCGGCGAATCGGCCATCGCCGCGCTCAGTAACCGGCGCCCTGATGTGATCATCCTGGATCTGCTTCTACCCGGAATGGGAGGAGTTGAGGTCGTACGTCGTGTCCGGGAACTTTCCGCGGTTCCCATCATCGTTCTCTCCGCGTTGGGCGAGGAGGCTCAAAAGGTCGAAGCCCTGGAGATGGGCGCGGACGATTACATGACCAAACCGTTCGGCATGGATGAATTGTTTGCACGCATTCATTCGTTGTTGCGAAGAGCTGCAGGTGCCCGCAATTCCAAACCCGTGTTTACCGCAGGCGGGCTCAGTGTGAATTTTGATCGTAGGGAAGTCACTCTGGACGGTATTCCAATCAGGTTAACACCGACCGAGTATGACCTGCTGAAATACATGATCGAACATTCAGGAAAAGTGCTCACGCATCGGATGCTTCTCCAGGAAGTATGGGGGCAGGCCTATGTCGATCAAGCCCAATATTTGCGGGTGTTCGTAGGCCAGTTGAGGAAAAAACTCGAAAAGGATCCTACCCGCCCTCGTTTTATATTGACCGATCCCGGTGTCGGATACCGATTCTGCGCCGAGCCTCCCGACGAAACTTTGCCATAGCCTGCCATACTCTCTGCATCAGTTTTCGGTCGTTGGCAGCCGGCCATTTCTGCCGAATTGACCTCATGACATTAATCTTTATGCGTTCTTTATACAGTCCTCTTGTTTGCCACATCGAGTCCTTACGGCCAGATTTCTTACACTAGCATTACGCACAAACTCCTATCAGAGAGAGGAGGCCAACCATGAGTCTGAACAAATCGATCATGTTCGCATTCGCTCTCTTGATTGCATTCGCATCACCTTCACTCGCTGCCCCGAACCATAAGCCTCTGGCAGAAACGCATTCGGCACCCCTTCCAATCGTTCTTGAAGGCAGCGCTCCTTATTACGTGCCACAGGTTGCTGTCGTACCAGTCGGAGCCGTCATTACCTGGGTGAACCCCACACCGTCGCCACACAGTATTCGGCACGATGGATGTCTCAATTTCGGCGCTTGCGCATTCGACTCCGGCGCGGTGAAGCCGGACGGCACCTTTTCTATTCACCTGCTGTCCCCCGGGACATATCACTACCATTGCGAAATGCATCCCGTAATGCGGGGCACCGTAGTTGTGGTGGACTCACCACCAAAAGGGCAGGGAAACCTTGCCTCCGCAGTGCAAGAGATTCGATGATGCCTGATGCAACGCCTTCATCATCTCGCGCCTGGGAATGCGTCACCTGCGGAGAGATGATCGATTCCGTCACCATCCGCAATCGCTTCCCCGATAAAAAACGGCAGGCTCATGAAGAACATACCCATCCCCCTTCATCAATCCACCCAATCCACCTTAGCGAACACAAGGAAAAGCACGCGCCGATAGAGTATCGCCCCCAAGTCCCTCTGCCCGATTGCTCGCATCACGAATGCACAATCATGACGGTACTCCATGGCTCATCTTCCCTTCCGATCGAAGAGATTCTGGAACGCGTAACGGATCTCAGTTGGAGCCAAATCTTTCTCACCATCCGCGGGCTGAGTCGCAAGGGATCCATTGCGCTGCATCGACATGGCTTCACCTACACTGTTGAAAAAGTTCATCGTTCGTCGGTCAAGGGGGAAACGAATGGGCAGACGGCTTCTGATTATTGATAACGATCCACACATCTGTGAAGGCTTGAAAGACCGGCTTGAAGCGATTGGCTATAGCGTCATCG
>NZ_CDLUDY010000265.1:0-20057 GCF_975968855.1 Petrachloros mirabilis | reverse complement strand
CACAGACCGCATCGTTCGCCTCCGCATAACCCAGCTGAAGTAATTGCGCTTCTTCTTTTGCCTTCGCCAAGAGTTGCGGAGCGCGAGCCGCAACAAAGCCGAGCACCCGATCGATCTTCAACAGGAAGAAATCATAAGGCCTCTCCAGCGCCTCAGCTGCGTGAAACCACCAGAACACGATGTCGTCGAGAGCGACTCCCTCCTTCCGCAAACCGGCACAGGTATCGGGAAACATTTCTGCAATGTCCCCTCCCCAGTGAAGAATTTCGTAAGGAAGATACTCGCGAATGTAACGGTCTAATCCTTTGGAGTCCCGCCGAACATCCTTCCACTCCGGTCCGACAGGGGGTATTTGTCCGGATACAACCTTGGCATACCGGCTATAGTCCTCCTGCAATCGTGTTCGGACGCTGTCCCCGCCCATCAACGGTTCCAGGGTGGACTCCTCGTACTTCTTATTCTCCAAACCCGTCACTTCATGCTGGCTTGTCGTCACCCGACGTATGGTCGCCCCAAAACGATCGCTCACATTTTCAAATTCCTTGATGATATTCCCGATCGGTTTCGTATCGACCTCCAAAGCCACCGCACGGAGACTGACGAGGTGTGGATGAGCCAAGACCTGTTCCAACATCGACAAAGAAACAGGTCGAATCGGCGCGGCATGGGCATCAAGCCATTCGGGCATCCCACCTTCTTCATCACGACCGGAGAGCGATTCATGACACGCCAGACCTGCCACATGAATTTCCACAACCCGCTCCAATGGAAACTCGTTGAGAAATCGCTCGACAAAGGCTTCAAGGGAGATTTCGTTCTTTGCCTGACTGTACCGATACACGCTCCAGAGGTGACCAATGTCGAGAACCAGGCCGCACTCGACCTGATCGGTCACGAACCGGAAGAATTGGGGGATCGAAATCGTCCCAGCCATGAAATAGGTCAACGGCGGCAGCTCCAACAGAAATAACGGACCGAATACATTTTCCGCCAAATCCGCCTGATCCAGTCTCTCTTGGACTAGCCGAATGTTGTCGGCCACGACCTTGGCACTCTCAACGGTATACAAGGGAGGCAGATACGTGCCGAAGGTATAGCCTGCCATTTGTTTGGTGGCACATTCGTGATTGAGCCACGGACTTCGAAGGATTGCGAGTTCTTCCGCAACGCCATCGAGTTCCTGTTCAAAAAATGACGTGGAGGCAAAGTTGGGTTGTGTCACCCATAACCCCTCTCCATGATATGGCAACGGCAGGGCCATATCCTGCGCCCGCACCGCTTGTAAGGCTTTCGGAGTGGCGCGGAAAATCTCCAAGTATGAGGGGTGATATGTGCGTCCTTCGAACGATCTGATGAGTTCGAACAAATCCGGTGAATACACATCAACCGACAGACCCAAGCCAAGCGCAGGAATACGTTCGAGACGATACATGAACCGATGTTCAACCGAGCGTGATTGCCCCACCGATGCCTCTTGTACTGGTAAAGAATTTGACCTAGTCTATTCTCGGAACTGTTTGTTTGACAAGGGTTCGGGCGCTCAGAGTGAGGATACCCCGTCTGCTATACTTGGCTTACACTGCGGGGAGAATGCCCTCACGAATCGTTGCAGAAAGGCGAGTCGGGAGAGGGATTGCCAATGCCGCAGCCAGATGATGTATCCCAGAATACCTTCCAGATCACACCAACGGTGGTAGCCCATATGATGACTCCGGGTGTCGTGCAAGTCCCAGGTGATGTATCCGTCAGCGAGGCAGCGTTGTTGCTCGAGCGGGAACATGCGTCTTGCCTCTTGGTCAAGGAGACAGACAGCACGTTTGGCCTTATGACTCCCAGTGACATCGTGAAGAAGGTGGTCGCTCAAGGGCTCGAACCCCACGAGATTGAAATACGCAGCATCATGAGCAGGCCGGTGCAGTTCATCGAATACGATGTCGCGCTGGAAGAAGCCTGCACGATGATGGTCGCAACAGGCGCTTCACTTCTGATCGTGACAAAGCAAAACCAGCCGGTCGGTGTTTTAAGCGCACAGGACCTGATGCTGACGCCGCGACCCCGTCACGCACAAATCCCCACCATCATGACGGTCGTCAACGAGGCAATCACCGAACATCAATCACACAATGCGATGATCGTACAGCTAAGCCATACCGGCGCGCGCGTTGAATCCGCCATGAAAATCGCCCGTAAAGCCCGAGTGATCTTGGCCTTTTCATTGCCCGGACATAACAACCCATTGACTGTCCGCGGGAGAGTGATGACGTGCGAGTTGCCGCAATCCAATCCTTCCCTGACAGCTCAACATGCATTCGCCATCGATATTCAGTTTTCGGAAGTGTCGAACCATGATCAGGCCCGCCTGAAAGCCTGGGCCTTGCAGGCACTGCCTCCCTCCTCGTCTCTTCCTTCAGCGTGAAGCACGTACTGCTTTGACCAATCAAATCGTGCCTGATAGAATTTTTTTGACCTTCAACAGGCTGGACCAAAGTCTCACTGAACAATAAAGATGGATGACCCTATGAAAGCAACCACGAACCGTCCCCGCTCAATGCCGACCAACGAGGAATTGTTGAACCAGATCAGGCTGCTATTGGAACGCCCCGATGATGATCTCCAAGCGAATTTGGCGAAAGAACTTCTTACCGGCCTGCTCAGGCTGCACGACGCGAACCTTGAAACGCTCGACCTGAAAATCATAAATCGCGCGGTCAAAGAATTGCGTCACGCGTTCAAGGTCTTTCACGATTATCGTGACAGAAAAAAAGTCAGCATCTTCGGATCCGCGCGCACCGCTTCCGACGATCCCAACTATAGGATCGCGTTTGAATTCGCCCAGCAAATAGTCCGCGAGGGTTTCATGGTCATTACGGGTGGCGCCGACGGCATCATGAGAGCCTCACAAGAAGGTGCCGGGCGGGAGAACAGTTTCGGAGTAAATATCTTATTGCCATTCGAGCAGGGCCCCAACACGACGATCGCGGACGATCCGAAACTGGTGACGTTCAAATATTTCTTTACCAGGAAACTGATTTTTCAAAAAGAAGCCGACGCGATCGCCCTTTTCCCGGGAGGTTTCGGCACTCATGACGAAGGATTTGAAATCTTGACCCTAGCCCAGACCGGCAAGAGCACACCTCAGCCGATCGTATGCCTCCAAGCCCCCGGATGTGACTATTGGGACGACTGGTGCGCGTTTGTCACGCGACAGCTTTTAAGGCGAAAACTGATTAATCCCGAAGACTTAAGTCTGTTTAAGATCACCTCCTCGGTCGAGGAGGCCGTCGACGAGATCCGAACGTTCTATCGTCGATTTCACTCCTTGCGGTACGTCGGCCCCCAACTGGCGATTCGTCTGAAAACGCGAATTCCCATCGAACAGGTCTCGGCCATCCACGAACAGTTTTCAGACCTCTTGCAGGACGGCACATTCGAACTTCGGGATGCACTGCCGGAAGAGTTAGACGAACCGGAACTGAAGGATTTTCCGCGACTCGTGTTTAACTCGAATCGACAAAGCGCCGCGCGGTTGCGCCAGTTGATCGACCATCTCAACCGTTTGTAACCCCTTGTAACCTCCGTTTTTGATGGGCTTTTGTCTTGACGGAGCACATGGTATGCTCCGAGCATATGGCCGGCTCTCACTCTCGACACCGTTTTTCCAAGCCACCCACCGTTGTCCTCTATCACGCGGAATGTGCTGATGGATTCGGCGCGGCCTGGGCCCTTTGGCGTCGATTCCCCGAGGCGAAGTTCATCCCCGTTAAACACGGGAACCCTCCGCCTCCGGACCTCAACGGTCAGGGCGTCGTGATCGTTGACTTCACCTATGGGCGCGACACGCTGGAAAAGATGGCCGGACAAACCAAGTCGCTGCAGGTGCTCGATCATCACATCACAGCCGAAAAAGCCCTTAGCGGATTACCCTATGCCTACTTCGACATGAAAAAATCCGGAGCGGTCCTTGCGTGGGAATGGGCGCACGATGATCCCGCTCCATGGATCCTGAACTATATTCAAGACAAAGACCTCTGGACCTGGGCCCTGCCGATGAGCCGGGAAGTCAACGCCGCAGTGGCTTCTTACCCTTTCGACTTTCAACTCTGGAATAGCTTCAAGCAGCACGAGCTGGAACAGGAAGGCCGTGCCATCTTGAGGTACGAGCATGAATTGGTGACGAAGCTCGCGGGCCAATCCGTGCTGGTGGAATTCCAAGACTCAACCGTCCCATCTGTTCAGAGCGCCATCCTGACCAGCCAAATCGGTGAACGCCTTTCAGCCGACGCACCATTTTGCATCATCTGGCATGACCGCGATGGGCGCCGCTATTTTAGTATGCGATCAAGACAAGACGGCACGGATGTCGGTGCTATCGCTGCATCATTTGGCGGAGGAGGGCATACCCATGCCGCTGGTTTTTCCGTTCCTCTCAACCCAGACGGATCGCTCCCGGAGAATCCCGCCCTCCCCCGCCCAGTCATTGATCGCCGGCGCAGCTCATCGTAAGCGAGAAGCTGCGTGATCCCCCTCCATGACGATAACCCAACGGAACGGACCCCCGTCGTCACTGTGGGACTGATCGCCGCCTGCGTCCTGGTTTTTTTCTATCAAACTTCTCTTCCCCCTCAATCCGAAGAAATCTTTGTCTATCAATACGGTGCCATCCCGGCCCTTGTATTCGGCCGGGCCGATCTCCCAGAGGCAATCGCGGTCGCCATTCCCCCGTACACAACCTTGCTCACGAGCATGTTTCTGCACGGCGGATGGATGCACTTGATCGGCAACATGCTGTACCTATGGGTATTCGGAAATAATATTGAAGATGTGATGGGACACGGACGGTACATATTCTTTTACCTTGCCTGCGGCATCTTGGCTACACTCAGTCACGCCCTGATCGATACCTCCTCTGCTATTCCTATGGTTGGAGCGAGCGGTGCGATTTCCGGAATCCTGGGAGCCTACATCCTGTTGTTTCCGCATGCCCACGTGCTGGTGCTTATGCCCGGCATCGGAATAATGAGAATCGCGGCCGGCATTGTTCTCGGCATGTGGTTCGTCATGCAGTTGCTGAGCGGCGGAATGAGTATAGGGAGCCAAGGGGGAGGGGTCGCTTTCTTCGCCCATATCGGTGGATTCGTCGCAGGAATGGCTCTGATCGGCTTCTTCAAACGCCCGGAGGTACCGTTCTTTTCACCAGACAGGATCAATCGTTGGGGCCGTTAATCGGGACCTCCGACATGATCAATATGCTGACCAGCACAGGGACAATGCCGAGAGCTGCGATCAGAGGGGTGCTTCACGGAGAAGAGAATTCCGAAATCGTACCGCGCGATCGTAAGCAACCCCTCGGTCATCGGCGAGAAAGGTCACGTGCCCCATCTTTCTCCTCGGACGAATCATGCGTTTTCCGTACAGATGCAGGTGTGTATCAGGGAGACTCAGCAACTTTCGGCAGTCCGGGTTGGTGTTGATCGTTTCGGCATCCATCCCGATAAGATTGACCATTGCAGCAGGACTCACAAGGCGAGCTTCCCCCAGCGGCATTCCGCATATTGCCCTGGCTTGCTGTTCGAATTGCGACACCGTGCAGGCATCCAACGTGTAGTGACCGGAGTTATGAGGGCGGGGAGCCACTTCATTAATGAGGAGTTCGCCACTCGGCGTCTCGAACAATTCCAAGCAGAATAGTCCTACCCCGTCCATCCGTTCCACGACGGATTGAGCTAGTAGTTCAGCCTGCCGCGCGACGCCCGGAGGAACGACAGCCGGCACCATCGTTGTTCGTAAAATGCCTTCTTCATGGGTATTCTCAACGAGTGGGTACGTGACAGACCTTCCATCAATCCCCCGCGCAACCAATATGGAAAGTTCGCGCTCGAAGGGCACGAAGGACTCTACGATCCACTCCATGCCTGGCTGCATTGATTGCTGCAGTGAACCTGCGATAGCGGCTCGATCAGAGTCACGTTCTATCCTCCACTGTCCTTTCCCGTCATACCCTGCCGTAGTCGTTTTGCAGACGACGGGAGGCCCAAGCTCGTCGATGACCGGACCTAACTGATCCGGATTTGACAATCTCTTGAAGCAAGGCACCGGGAAACCCTGTTCGGCAAGAAAACTCTTCTGGACAAGACGGTTCTGAATAATCCGCAAGACCGTACTCGATGGCCGCACCGGCCTCGTACGCTCAAGTTGTTCGCAGAGCTGCACCGGGACGTTCTCCCATTCATAGGTCACGACGCTTGCCAATCGAGTGAATTCTCCGACAGCATCGTGGTCAGCGAACGGTCTCGTAAATGAATGATCGGCCAGTCGATGGGCGGGAGCGTCTGCGTCCGGATCCCACACGGCAACTCGATATCCCAAGCGCACGGCCGCAGTTGCGAACATCGCGCCCAGCTGGCCTGCGCCCAGCACACCGAGAACTGATCCTGGTTCGATCGATGACGAGTTCACAACCGGCGGCGGGAATGAGACGAGAGCTGACCGGCTACGGTCCCTTTGGCCTCAGGAGATTGCAGGACCCGTTTGGTCTGGTTGCTGCGAAAAGCCTTTACGCGTGTTGCGATCGCCGGATAGCGGCCCGCAAGGATCTGCGCCGCGAGTAGGCCGGCATTTTCAGCACCACCGATGGCAACTGTCGCCACCGGGATGCCTCGCGGCATTTGGACGATCGAAAGTAGCGAATCGAGTCCGCGCAGGTTGTCCGTGGGAATTGGAACTCCGATTACCGGAAGATGGGTTTTCGCTGCCAACATACCGGGCAAATGAGCCGCACCTCCTGCCCCGGCGATAATGACCTCGACCCCGTGCCCGTGAGCCTGCTCCGCATAAGCAAACAGACGATCAGGCGTCCGATGAGCGGAGACGACGATGAGTTCGTTCGGAATTCCCAGTTCAGTCAGCACTGCCACGGCTTTTTCCAGAATCGGGAAATCGGATTTACTGCCCCCGAGCACACCGACCAAAGGACGAACCGTAGCGGTCCTTCGAATTGGTGTCGGCCTGTTCCCCTTCCTTATTAGACGCGCCATAATCTGTTCTCTCTAAACTCCTCGCGGATGGAGGTCACACATTAACGACTCTCAGGAAGCCGGTCAAGTTCGTAAGCACGCTACAACAGTCTGTTCTTTAAGAGAAATTGACCCGTCAGGCTATTTTCCCATATGATGAAGCACTAAGAAGCCCGACGAACCACAACTCGAAGGGGACAACTTTGGCGCGTTCACGTGAAAGCCTGCGCAAGAAAGTCCAATCGCTCGTTCAACAACCCTCGGGGTTGGACGAAATTGCCGTGGACGATCTCGCGGCCTCTCGCAAGATCCAGGCATGGGAGGCGGTCCAGATTCCGGAACGCCTGAGATTCTCCTCGAAGCTCGCCATCGGATTGGTCGCGCTCTTTCTTCTCATTATCGCCTTTGTCCCCTGGACACAAACAATTACTGTCACCGGTCAATTGTCCGCCTATACACCCTACGAACGGCCACAGGACATCGAGGCTCAGATCACAGGCCGGATTAAAAAATGGCACATTTTTGAAGGTGTGCGCGTCAAGGAGGGTGATCTGATCGTCGAATTGGACGACTACGACCCGAACTTCATGTCTCCCGATCTGCTTTCTCTCCTCGAACAGAGGAAGAAGGCTTTAACGGAAACGCGCCAAGCTGCGCTCGGACGTGCGGAGCAGTTGGACAAGCGGATCAAGGAAATGCAGAACCTTGTTAAAGCCGCCGTGCCATCTGCGCAAGCCCGTGTGGTTGAGGCGGAAAGTAAGGTCCGCGAAGCGTACCAGAAGGTGGAGGCGGCCAAAATAGCCGTCTCAACCGCTGAGTTGAACGTCGACCGCCATAAGCAACTGGCGGAGCAGGGCCTCGTGTCACAGCGAGAATTGGAAGTAGCCATTCAGGGAGCCATCGCCACAAAAGCCGAGTTGACTGGTGCACAAGCCAACCTCCGTGCAGCGGAGCAAGCTATGAAAGCCCTGAGTTTCGGGCGCGAGCAGGTCAGTGCTGAAGTGTTACAGCGGCTGCTAGATGCCGAAGCAGCTCGCGATGCATCAATCGGTGAAGCCGCTAAGGCCACGGATCAGTTAGCCGACATTTCCCTGCGACTGTCCAACGCTGAGCATCGCCGTATGGCCAGTCGTATCCTGTCACCCATCGATGGCACCGTCGTAAGGATGGCCGAAACCGGTGTAGGCGAAACCGTTCGCCCTGGTGATAAACTCATCAGAATCTCACCGGCCAGCGCAGACAAAGCTATCGAAATGACCGCTGACGGCATAGATGCTCCGCTGTTGAACGTCGGCCGGAAGGTCAAGCTATTGTTCTACGGTATACCCGCCATACCGCTGCCTGCCTGGCCAGAATTGATGGCGGGAACTTACGTCGGCGTAATCAAAGTCATTGATCAGGTCGACGACGGGAAGGGAAATTTCAGATTTTGGGTCGTTCCGGATCCAGAAGGGAAACCCTGGCCTCCTCAAGAACATGTACGCCAAGGCACCAAAGTCATGGGGTGGGTCATACTGAACCGCGTCCCGCTCTGGTACGAGCTCTGGCGACGGTTCAATCTCTTCCCGCCGGATTATCAAGAACGCCCCCCGAGCCTCATCGATACGCTTCTACCGAAAGCAGGACGAGGTGCAAAATAAGCCTGCGACCGGCCCGTTTAGATCGTTTTCGCCTTACTCGCGCCCATTCAATCTTAAACAACTCGATGCCGCTTCGGCATAACCCGCGACAGCAAGCGACTGCCCGTTCTTCGAAGAAAGGAGTTTACCTCATGCGCCATCTATGGTTTTTTGCGACGATCTTCCTCGTGACCGTCTTTGCAGTGGCACCCTCCACAACGTCAGCCGGTGATCCGCCGAAGACAAAAGTCCTCCCCCCTATCCCTCTCAGTCTGGAAGAAATTCTTGCCTGGATCGACCGCTCCCATCCATTGTTGAAGGGGGCTGGCACAGAGAAGGTGATGGCGAGGGGCAAGATGTTAAAAGCATTAGGAGCTTTCGAGCCGACACTGATTAATGACACCGAAATTGAACGTTTCATTTCTAGTTCGAATCCAGGTAAAGGCACCCAGACCGCCGGGTTTAACGATACGTTGATAGAGGCCCGACACCCCTGGGGTTTCCGATACGGTGCCGGTGTTCGTCAGGCGATCGGTGACGCAACCATTCCCGATCTTTCCTTCGGCAACGGCAATCAGCAGGTGCTCCTCGGGGGATTCTTCCCTCTCTTACGCGGCCTCATGGTCAATCCGGAAAATGCCGAGTTGAAACGTTCGGAGCTAGCAGACCCGCGGGCCGACATTCGCATTGCACAAACCCGTCAGGATCTCTACCTGGCAGCGGCCACCCAGTTTTGGGATTGGGTCGCCGCCGTCAAGTTCACCGAGGTGCAACGAAAAGCTGTCGCCGTCGCAGAAGACCGCTATAAACAGGTGGAGGGCCGGGCGAAGGCAGGAGCCGCAGCCCCTCTCGACGTCGTCGAAGCGAATCAAGAAGTGCAACGTCGACGAGAAGTCGCGATCGCGGCTCAACGGCTCGTCGAACAGGAGCAATTAAAGCTCTCGATGTTCCTGTGGGAGAACAGCACGCCAACGGTTCCTCCGGTGGAGCGCGCCCCTGAATTTCCTTCTCAAACGCTCGTCTTAACTCCTGAAACCATCCAGGCCCACAAGCTGCAAGCGAGATCCGAGCGTCCGGAAGTAAAGGAGATCGGCGTGGAAGCCAAGCTCAACGATATCGATCTGGAGTTGGCCAAGAACAATCTGCTCCCGAGCCTCGACGCCGAAGCGGCGCCGGCCCGTTCACCGGAAAAATTCGTCTTGGGGCTTGGCTACCGATTCGGTGTGGAACTGAAAGTTCCCATTTTCCAACGCAGGAGCCGAGGAGAGGTCTTGGAGGCTCAGAGCAAGGCGGACCGATTCGTCTTAACTCAGAAATTCCGCGAGCAACAAGTCGTCGTCGACGTGGACAATGCCCTCTCAGCCGTCGAACGGGCCAAAGAACGCATTGCCGCAGCAATCCAATCCCTCAAGCTCGCCAAGACATTGGAGGAGGGAGAGCGTTTCCGCTTCAGCCTGGGTGCAACCAGTGTCCTCTTTGTCAATTTGCGTGAGCGGAATACGGTGGATTCCGAGGGTCAGGTGATTCGCGCAAAAGCGGACTATCAAAAAGCTCTTGCGCTTTATCAATGGGCCATCGGAGCCTGGGGGAAATCTACGCCTTCGGCTGTTCCGGTTACGTATCATGCACGTGACTGAGGCAGGAAGCTGTGGCTTTTTCCCCTTTTATTTGTTAGCGTTAGCTGTCTTATACGACCTTCCATCTCTGGAAGGTGATTTATGATGCAGCCGGTGTAATCTGGTAAAACCGCCTGAAGGAAAAGGCAGGGGTTCCGTGCAACACCACGTGGACGGTCGACCGAACCTGTTCCAATCCGTGCTGGGATATATCGGGTTACTCTTTCGTCTCGAACATCGCGTTCTCGCCCTGATCATTTCCTACTCGCTGGCCATCGGGCTATTCTCCTTGATCGTGCCCTTAACGGTCCAGGAATTGACCAACACGTTTGCCTTCTCCATCCAGCCGGTTACCATCGTGACCTTATCCGGCGTGATGCTCGTAGGCCTCCTGCTCGTCGGAGCCTTCCGTACCATGCAGTACTATGCGGTCGAGGTGCTCGAGCGTCGCCTCTTCGCTCGTGTCACCATCGGCATGGCGCAGCAGATTCCCCAGTTGCAATACCTCGGGTTCAGACCCCGTTACGCCAACCATTTCATGGAAACAGTTTTCATGCAGCGGGCCCTCTCGCTGCTTCTCGTTGACTTGATCAACGTCGTCGTCGGCGGGGCCGTTGGCATGACGATCCTGGTCTTCTACCATCCCTATTTCCTCCTCTACAATGCGGTCCTTTTTGCCGGATTCAACGTCGTCTTTCTTTTGTCGTATGGCGGCCTCAAAGCCACGATCAACATGTCTCACGCCAAATACGACACGCTCCACTGGATACAGGAGATCTCTTACAACTTATTGCATTTCAAAGCGACAGACAGCCAGGCGGTTTTGATGCATCGGACTGACGACTTGGTCGGAAAGTATATCGAAACCAGGCAGACACGATTCGGCATTTTGGTTCGGCAATACTTAGGTTCTGTTGTCTGGCAGGCCATAGCTCACGGCGGGCTGATCGCAACGGCCGCCTGGCTGCTCTCGGTCGGTCAGTTGACGCTCGGGCAACTCGTCGCGGCCGAAGTGGTTGTAGGAGGATTATTGGCGAGCTTCGACGGTGTTATCAAGCGGATGGGGCACATCTTCTATTTCATGAATGGATTGACTGAACTGGACACCTTTTTCTCCCTTCCCAAAGAACAACGCTCTGCTGAGCTCTCCGTGCCGCTTCCTGACCCTGCCATCCACGGCATCCGCATCACCTGCAAGGATCTCACCGTTACACACCAAGACATGCCTCCGATCTTCGAGCACTTTAATCTGGAAGTGACGCCAGGAGAAAAGATCGGCATCTACGCGAGCACGACGGCCGCGAAGACGGCACTGGCCAGGATTTTGGCAGGACTGGAATCTCCGACGAGCGGCGTTATTCAATACAACGGCGTCGACCTCCGCCACATCGAACTGGACACCATCAATCGCTTCCGTGGCTTCATGATCGATTCCCAACTGACTTTGTTTGAAGGCACGATTGAGGACAACATCGTTCTTGGACGGTCGTATATTCCCTATAGTGATATCCGTTGGGCCCTACGGTTCGTCGAAATGGAAGACGACGTGGACGCGCTGCCACAAGGACTCAAAACGCAGGTCCGTGCCCCTGGGAAAATCTTTGCCCCTACGCATATCATGCGCATCCTACTGGCGCGAGCCATCCTCAGCCGGCCACAAGTTCTGATCTTCGACGGGATTATGCATAATCTGCAGCCGTCGCTCCGGGAAACACTACTGCGCCGGCTCTGTTCGAAAGACGAGCCTTGGTCGGTCGTTTTCGTGTCGAATGACCCGAATCTGACTCCGCACGTGGACCGACGTTTGATCTTGGAATAAGAGGGCATCATGTTTCTTTTTCGGTGGCTGAGATCGATCCGGCCTACCGGGTCTCAATTGTTGGTGAGCCTGCTAATCGCGGGACTCGGATGGATGAGCGCACAAGCTTTGAGCCGCGTGGACCGCGATCTGCGCCTCATGTACACAGAATATACGCTCGGGGCGGCAGACCTTGCGCACATCTCGGCTGATATGATGCGGTATCGGAACACCATCATCCGAGCGCTGGAGGCCCGTAGCCAGAAAGATTATGAGCGCATCACCGAATCCTTGCCGGCACTCCGAGCTAGGATTCAACTGGCCGTTGATCGTTATGCGGCAGCGGGTCTACGGGTTTCTCAAAGCGGCCGCAGTGAACCGGAAGACATCGAAGCCGTGCGGCGCAGTCTCGACCAATATTTCTCCGTGGCCAGCACGACTATCCAAATGCTCACTGCAGAATGGAATGCTTCATCGCAAGCAGAGCGGGAACGCCTTCGCCGGAAAGCAGAAGAACATGCCGCTGACAACGCCGGCCCTAAGATGATCCAAGTCAGTTTGGCACTGGACCGGCTCTTGGACACCGTGGCGGAAGTGGCGAAAGACATGAAAGAGGAAGGGACGAAGGCGATCCAGACAACGAGCCTCATGTTGGTGGGAGGCAGTTTCGTGATCGCGCTGCTCAATTTGGTAATCGGTAGACCCCGACGGTCCGACGGTCGCGACTCCGAACCAGAAGAGTCTTCTCCGGAGGTCCATACCAGTATGCCGATTACCCGTTCGGGAAACCGCCGCGATCCAGCCAAAGCTTCTTAAGTATCATCGCATCACTCTGCACATTTCGAACCATTAGGTTCGCGCCCGATGGTATGGAACAGTTCGGCCCTCTCATCCCTCGTAAGCGACTTCCAGGAACCGGCAGGAAGTCCTGCCAACGTCACGTGCATGATGCGGATTCGATGGAGCGCGACCACTCGGTAGCCGAGCGTTTGACACATGCGTCGTATTTGACGGTTTCGGCCTTCCGTCAAGATGATGCGGAACCGCTTTGGTGAGAGTCGCATTGTCCGGCACGGCTTTGTTCGAGCCCCTAAGATGACGACTCCTGAAGCCATTCGTCCAAGGAATACCTCATCGTAGGGACGATCCAGCGTAACCTCGTATTCCCGCTCATGGCCGTACTCGGTACGTAGAATCTCGTTGACGATATCGCCGTCGTTGGTCAAGAGAATGAGACCGGAAGAGTCTTTGTCGAGCCGCCCGATCGGGAAGATTCGCTCGCTGTGGCCGATTTCCGCAATGATGTTACGGGGGATGTGCGCTTCACTCGTAGTCGTAACCCCTACCGGCTTGTGGTACTTAATGTAAATGGGTTCATTGCCCCAGGGTATGATCTGTCCATCGCGCGCAATGACGTCGCCGGGGCTAACTTGGTCGCCGATTTTTGCGATGCGCTCGTTAATGGTCACACGTCCGGATTCGACGAGCCGATCAGCCTCCCGCCGCGAGCAAATACCCTGTTGGGTAAAAAATTTATTAATGCGGATCGTGTCAGCCACGAGAGCGGTGGGTTCAGTGGACCTTGCGGCCGGCTCGAATACGCCCGAGCATGCGATAGATCAAGCGGGCAACGCAAAACTGAGGAGCCACGAAGCCTTCAATAGGCGTAATTTCGCTGATATCCAACCCAAGAATGCCGGGACCGTTGGCCAATGCGGTAACCAGATTCAACGTGTCGTACCAGCCAAGCCCTCCGGGTTCCGGCGTCCCTAATGCAGGCACCAGCGAGGCATCGAGACCGTCGCAATCGAACGTTAGGTAAACCGGCCCGCGGCAGGCTTTGACCACGTCAGGAATCCAGCGTGCAGCTTTCCCTTCGTAAGGACCGGCTGGATTGAGTATCTGGTCGGCAAAAAACGTCGAAATTTGATCGCTGCTCTTGAGACGCTCGATTTCTTCGGGACAGATCGAGCGGATGCCTACCTGCACCAGCGGCAACCCTTCGTCCACGACCCGAGCCATGACACTCGCGTGGCTGTACGGATTCCCTTGATAGGCATGGCGGAGATCACCGTGAGCATCGATCTGGACTACACACAGATCGGGAAAACGCTTGGCATGGGCCCTGATCGCTCCCAATGCTCCCGTATGCTCTCCGGTCAATGTCACAACAAGCCGACCGGTCCCCACGTGAGGCTGGACAAATTGCTCTATCGCCTCCACCGCCTGCTGGTCGACCTTGCCCTTCAAATCGAGCGTCGTAGCCGTCGCAATGCCTCCCCACTCGCGGAATGGTTCACACTGTAGTCCTTCATCATAGAACTCAACTTGCTGGGAGGCTTCAATGATCGCGGACGGGCCTTGATCCGATCCTGGCACGTAGCTGGACGTGTATTCATAGGGTGCGGGCAAGACATATACACCTGCCTGGTTTGGGTGACACCAGGGTTCGTCCAAGCCAAGAAAGTTATGTTGGGAACCTTCCCAACCGGCGGGAAGTGTCATGGGATGAGCTCAAGCAACAGCTGAACCAGAGGCACGTGCCCCCTCAATCCTGCAAAGTTGCGTCAGCGGCGGCCTCGTTTCGGAAGATTCTCATGCGGGATAAACACTGCCAAGGCGACGACAGTTGTCCATTTGCCTGGCTTCCCGATGGCAGATTGCGTGATGTTTAGGGTGCGGACGATCTTGCCACCCATTTTAAACACCTGCTCCCGTTCCTTCCAGGCACTGTTCGGATCGAACGCAACACCCAGCGTCGTGGCCAACATCTGCGCCGCCAGATCTTCGGTGTATTCACCGGTCTCCTCGTCCGTCTCGCCATGGGCGTGATGTTCCGACAAATAACCATACGTACGACGGTCTGTTGGAATGGCCAGCCCGATTGAGGCCGACACCAACCGATTGCGTTCGTTAGTTTCCGAACGAGCCATCACACAATGCGTGATCTCACCGGGGTTGAGTAGCTTTTCGCCTCGACTGCGCGGAATGATCTTGCAATTAGGCGGCAGAATCGAAGAGACGCTGACAAGGTTGCAGTAGGCCACACCGGCGCTTCGCAACGCCTGCTCGAACGAGGCCAGCTTTTCCCGATGCACTCCAACGCCTCTGGTCAGAAACATGTGCGAAGGTACCATCGTCTCGTCTCCCTTGCTTCGTTCGACTACCTTATCGCGGTGAATGTCTAACGCACGAATTCAGTACGAGCAGTGCGTCGGGTCGGGCACAAGGTCGCTGTTGTACCAAGATTGAATTCGGTTCGCAATATCCTGGCTCTGTTTTTTGTTATGGAGCAGTCGTTGGCGGCCTCAGGTTCATAACGAGCAGCCTCGGTTCGGTCATGTCCTCGATAGCAGCCCGCACCCCTTCGCGGCCGATCCCGGAGTCTTTCACGCCTCCATAAGGCATGTGGTCGGCACGGAATGTGGGGATTTCGTTAGCGAGAACAGCTCCGACTTCCAAGTTTCGGAACGCATGGAAGACCTTGTCCACATCCTGGGTGAACACACCGGCCTGCAAACCATAGTCCGATTGGTTCAATGCGGCAATGGCTTCATCGAACTGGCGGTAGGGCGTCACGGTGACGACCGGCCCGAAGACCTCCTGGCACGATACCCTCATGTCAGGCGTGACGTGTGACAACACGGTCGCGTCCACCACCGATCCCATACGTTTGCCGCCCAGTAGGACGCGCGCCCCTTGCAATACCGCCTCCCCGATCCACTCCTCGACACGCTGCGCTGCCTTTTGATCGATCAATGGCCCTATGACCACAGATTCGTCGCCGGGATCGCCAGCCTTCAATCGAGCTACCTGCAACATCAGCTTTGTCGTAAACAAATCGGCAATAGAATGGTGCGCAAAAAGCCGCTGGACTGAGATACAGGTCTGGCCGGCGTAGCCGAACCCACCGACAGCGCAACGCTGAGCCGCTAAGTCCAAATCAGCATCCGGTTCGATGATGACGCCCGCATTGCCCCCAAGCTCCAACACAACCTTCTTCTTCCCGCACTTTGCCTTCAACATCCACCCCACGGCCGCGCTGCCGGTGAAACTCAGAAGAGTAAAACGCGGGTCGACGACCAACTGCTCGGCTACGGTATTGTCGCAAGGCACCACATTAAGGCCCCCTGGAGGCAACCCCGCTTCCATGGCAATTTCCCCCAAGAGAAGTGCCGTGAGCGGTGTCTGCGGAGCCGGCTTAATAAGGATGGGATTCCCCGCCGCCAAGGCCGGGGCCACCTTATGTGCTACCAGGTTGAGCGGGAAATTAAACGGCGTAATGCCAAGGACAGGACCGATGGGAAACCGCCGCATGATGCCGAGATGAGAATCCGTACCAGGCATCCAATCGAGTGGGATGACCTCGCCCGGTATACGTTTCGCCTCCTCGGCGGCCACCGTGAAGGTCTGTACGGCTCTCGTCACTTCGCGTTTTGCATCCGTGATCGGCTTTCCAGCCTCGGCCGTGATTAATTTGGCAATCTCCTCTCGTCGGTCATAGAGTGCCCCGGCGATTCGTTGCAACAAGTAATATCTGGCATGGGAGGGGAGGGCCCCCATCGGCTTGGCCGCATCAACCGTGGACTGGATCGCCGCTTCCGCGTCTGTGCTATTGGCCTGGGCTACTTCGGCCAGGACTTTCCCGGTGAAGGGATCATGGACAGGAGCGACGGCATCGCTTTGCCGCCACTGGCCTCCAATAAGAAATGGACGTGTTCCCTGCAAGGAGACGCTCCATTGATTTGGCAGAGATCCTAGGATGCGGACTCGACAGAGGTTGCGGGAGTCGGTTCATTGTCGGCCGCCTGTCGTGCAGCATGGGCCTTGGCAATCAAATCCTCAGTCCCCCAATCCGTGATTGCCTCGATTGTAAAGGCCTCGTAAGTCGAGACCCCGTGACAGGTCGGACAATCCGGCATTGGGACCTTGCGGTAATACACTTCCGAGAGACAAGACATACAGACATGGAAAGCCGGCTCTCCCTCTCGGGTCTGTACCGGCCAAAATGATTGAGCGTCAGGCATAACGATAACCCTTCCTGCAAGAGATGGCGTCACGATGAACAATGAGTCTGGTTTTTCCGTCCAGCATCATCAACATTAAGACCCTGATACTTTCGACAACATCCGGTCGATCTCTTCGGCAAACGCATCGAAGGGGAAGGCACCAGGAATCGCAACAGCGGGGTCCTTTTCCGTTGGCTCACTTGCAGTCTGCAAGAGAATGAAGCCGGGTGTCCCGTGAAATCCCCAACGATTTGCCTCAAGTCGATCGGCAAATATCGATTCCAGATGTTGGCGCTCGTCGAAACATTTTGAGAATGCCGTCGAATCCAGACCGATAGACTTCGCAAACCCTTTAAATGAACCGGACTCCAAACGGCGGCCTTCGCTGAAGAGGCGATCGTGCATGGCCCAATACTTCCCCTGCGCCCCGGCACAGCGTGCTGCCACCGCCGCATCGACGCCGACACCTCGATCGGCTCTGGGATAATCGCGATAGACAAACTTCACTTTTCCTGTGTCGATGTATTTAGCCTGTAACAGAGGTAACGTCTCCTTGAAAAATTTCAGACAAAAACCACAGGTAAAATCCGAGTATTCAATTAACGTAATCGGCGCGTCGAGTCGTCCCCTGATCCTGCCATCATCCGTAATTGTCCCGGCACCCACTCCTCCCGCCTGCCATAATGCAAGGCTGAGCAGTAAGAGTCCGGTCCGACACATTTTTGAATATGACATCATGCCTTAAGCCGAGCGTTTGGCTTTCATCCGCTCTAACAAACCGACCATCAACAGCGGCCAGACGACCGTCGCATCGCTGAGAATCTCGGCAAACCGACCACCTTCCTGAGGTGGCACGAATTTCCCCCACGAGATCCCTTCCTGATACGTGCAGCCGCTCAACCCACCCCAATAGTCAGGCTCCGGACATATTCGAACGCCGTATTGGAAGCGCGGAGGACGGACCTTGAGGCCCAATCGCATATTACTGATCTCGATGTAGGGCCCCACTTGCTGCGCCCAATTGCGAGGGACCCCCCCTCCGATCGTTAAAATGCCGAGCCGTTTGGCCGACACAACCACATTCGTATAGCTGTTCAGGTCCTGATAGGGGTTGAAGGAGGGGTATGACTGATTGATCTTGCGAAGAATTTCAAGATCACTGCTGCCCTTGGCCTGCGCCCTGGCATGATCGATGACTTTCCCCATCGCCCACGTTCCAACGTCAAGCCCCATTTCAGAATCAGTAAAGGCAGGTATGAAGACAGGAACCTTCTTGAGGTACGCGCTCTTCAGAATACCGGACCCTTCGAATTCTTCCGCAAGCGTCTTTCCAAGCTCTCTCGTCAGCACTTCCGAAGACAGCGGCAAATCTTGGTTGATCCGTTTCATCGTCCTGGCAACGACATGCTCGACATAGTTGAGATTAGCTTCCATCTCCAACGTGTCATAGACCCGGTTGTAACCCTTCTTGAACAGCTCCTCATCCGACATCGTAGGACGATGCCGATAGTGTGTCTTTCCGACTGATTCGCTCAAACCATGGGCGATCAGGGCACCTGTGGATACCACACACTGCACCATACCTCGATCGATCATCGTGCTGATGATCTTCCCCATCTTAGCGATGGTCATAGCTCCCGAGAGCGTTAGTACGATCGAACAGTCAGGATCGTCGATCATCGCCGAAAGCACTTCATAAGCCTCGCCCACGCGACGTCCCCCGAAGGCAGTCTTTCGCATAGCAACCAGCAGCTCATCGAACGAGCCGATTTTTTCAGGATCTAGAGGCTCGAGAGCTTCGAGTCCATCCTGCGTGCCATCCCTGAATTCGCGTGCTCCCATACGAAGATAAACAACCTTCCTGCCAGTGAAATGAAAGTCCGTGGAAGAGATTCCCTTATACACAACCAACGACAGAGGCGTCAACGAAAGAGACGGCCCCGCGAAGCACGAAACAGGTCATCAGCTTGTTGCGTGTGGGCGTTAGGAAAAGAGGCGACTTAAATGGGCTTTGAAAAGAGAAAGTATCCAGGGAGAATTCTTAAGAATGGGTTGATACAAGCGGTTCGTACTTACGACCACTCGAATAAAGAATCGTGATAAAGAGATCAAAAAAGAATACACCCAGGCCGATAATTCAAGTGGTCATGAAGCGGCATCCGCCGACGGGACAGTGATTCAGTTGCAGGCTGATTTTTGCTCGGCAACGTCGGGGTACGGGTAAACGGAGACCTAGGAAGAATACGAGTAAAGCAAATGATTCACCGGATCTATGTTTCAAGTCGCGAAAGGAGAAGTACGGCTTATAGTCGGGGTCAGGAGCAGGAAGCACCGCTGGAGGGTTACGCCACCGACTCTCTAATCACTAACACGATGTTAAGGCGCCGAATCGCATCAAATTCGCCATTAATACCTCACACAACTGGGGTGTCTCCGTGTACGCCAACTGGAAGAAAAACGCACGGCACGAGCTAGAGATAGCACAACGGCGGAAGGAAGTGGCTAGCGGATCACCGCCCCGGGCGGCTCTTGCCACGCAAGCTCACTGTGGTGGTCCCAACGGGATTCGAACCCGTGTCTGAATCCGACTACGACTTCGCCCTTTTTTATTGCACGGTTCGCAGACTTTATCCCACTTATTCACAGGTAGGACTAAAACATTGGGCTTTCGATTGCGTGGAGATTCTAAGAAAGCAGCAAACAAACCGCAGGTCGATGTCATGAATTTATGAGGTTGGGAACATTTGATGTGCTTTTGTTACTATGCCCGATATTTTTGGAGTGGGATAGGCCGTGACGCTTACGAGTGCGTGGTGGGAGTTGTGGACTGAAAGGAACCTACGCCCGGGGAATCGTGCGCGCTATCATATTTTGGATTGAATGTGACAGGCTAACCTCACACCGTCTTCAGAAACTGCCGCAGACGTTCTCGTTCTAGCGGATCGATTGCGACGAATTCCAACCCAAAACGGTTTCCGTCCACACGGCGAACTTTTGCCATT
>NZ_CDLUDY010000264.1:0-7413 GCF_975968855.1 Petrachloros mirabilis | reverse complement strand
GCCCTATTCCCCCGCGCACGGCGGCTTGGGGAATGTTGCCATGCCGCCGTGCGCGGGGGAATAGGGCGACGGACGGTGAGGGCGGCTGGCTCCAACGAGGGTGAAACCGCACGGCCTCCCGCTGGCGGTGCAGACCTCAATGAAAGGCTCCCCGAAGAAAGGCTCCCCGAACGCTTGCAAGTCGCTGGACCCATCGCCCTTGTGGAGCGTGAGGGGTGTGTGCAGGAACACGCCGAGAGCGGATCTGCGATGTGTTCCTGCCTTCTGCCTGTAACTGAGTTAGGGAGCCTGGACGACGTCGCCTTTCATCGGTGCTAAGAGTGCGAGTAACTCGTCTTGCTCTTTCTTCGGAACCTTGTAGGCATTCAGAGTTTGAACCAGATCGTCGACCATGATGTTGAACTCTGCTTCCGTGATGTCCATGCCGGCATGAGCTTCCTTCATGGAGCGCCCTGTGTACGTGCAGGGTCCGCCCGTCGCCATACAGACTTGATCCGTGAGGTGCATTTTTAGTTTGCTGACATCGATACTCGCCACGCGATCGATAATTTTTTGGTTCGTGATCCTCTTATCGCTGCCAAGCTTATCAATAAAGTCATTGATGACCATCTTGATCGCCTCTTTGCCTCCCAATCGCTCGTAGAGGGTGGGCGTTGGTTTTGTGACCTCACTGGCGCAGGCGTTCATGAAGAGAGCGGTCAGCCCCAAAATCGCAATGATAAATTGTTTGCCCATCGGAATCCTCCTCCGCAAAATAAAAGTATGAAAATGTCTGCTTACTTCAATTAGCCAATAATTCCCCGGACCAATCGGTAGAAATTCTCCCGTGCCAACCGGGTCAGCAACGGGAGTCTTCTACATGACCAGGCTCGTCAGTTCAAGGTTCTTTGGGGGAATTTCCACGAGGAACGAGTGTCCTAACATTGAACAATTGTCGTCGAATCCATGTCCCTTGGTTAAATGGACTCAGGCTTTCTAGAATTACCCTTCATTCCGAAGGAGATGCGAACGCAGGGGTCCATGAATCTGCTGTGCAGTGAACGTGGTTGGCGCACGAATCTCAGGTGAACGTTGAAGTATGTTGCGCAATATACGCGGCCCGGTCCAATGAATCTGCGAGGCTCCTCCTAGGTGCCGTGTGATAGGCGGGAGGAGTGAGGCGCGGATGCTGTAGAGCGCGGGACTGTTCCCTGCTAGGATACCCAACTGAGCTCTTGCGAGCCATGTCAAGCCCAGACGGTCAGCCTGCTATAATTTTATGTATGCGAGGTCGACTATGAAACGAGCGTCCATTATCGCGGGGGTGCTGCTGTTAGTAATGAGTCAGGCGGCTGAATCTGTGTCGAATGCCGCGGACAAACAGGCATCCGAAGAAGGCAAAGGGACGACTGTCGAAGATCTGGGGCGTGGCTTGAAAAACGCGGCACATAATGTGGAAAAAGAAATCCCGAAGATTGGTTCCGCCATCGGAAAGGCATTCAAGAAGATCACCGGAAAGAGTTCAGAGAAAAAGTCGGATCAGGAATCGCCCAAGGAGAAGAAGTAGCACATCTCAAGATAGGATTAGAAATAGTCTGCTTTGAGGTCCGTGATAGAGCATCAAATGTTGGACAGCAGGACCCGCATTGTGTTCTATTTTTTCTCAAGGTCAGAGACACGATTCCGAGGCAAGATGTGGCGCCTGGTGACGCACGTGGAGAGTAAGAAATCCAGCTGGGAAATGATGTGTAGTACCGTGTGTGCTGCCATCGCATTGGCGATTATATTGGGCGGGTGCAAAATGGCCGCTGACTCCTCTTTGGCACGTACAAATGATCAGGCTGTCGACATGTCGGTTAAAGTACAAGCTCTCCAGAGGGAAATACGAGAACGGGATAAGCGCATTGAGGAGTTAGAGTCCCAACTAAAGGCCTTGAAGCTGATTGAGCAGGACTTCGAAAATCAGAGGAAGCCCATCCGACCTCCCGCGACACTGAGACCTATCGAGTAATTATCGTCCCGCCCTCGCCTTGTCCCACAGCTATCAGCATGTCCGATGTGTCCTCCGGATTGATATGTGCTGGGAAATCGATTCCTGGTTCACAGTGGCTGTGAAAAGTATCGCGGTTTCTCCATTCTCTTCCCGGGGCTCCTGGAGGCTAGCTGGCGCGGAGATCGCACAAGGTCCAGATTCCAACCCCGATAAATCCGATTCCTGCCAATAGCTTTAGCATCCGAGGCGAGATGTAGAGAGGAAGTTGGCCGCCTACCAGCACTGCGAGTAAAGTGCAGAGCACGAGCGCCGAAGAAGCCGCAGCAAATACTCCGAGCTTGCTGGTGTGTAGATCGGCCGCGAATAACAGCGTGGCGAGTTGGGTTTTGTCTCCCAGTTCGGCAAGAAATACGGTCACGAAAATCGGCCAAAGTGCGAGCATCAGAGGACTCCTTTTGTTGGAAGACGCTGAGGAGAATGAACGAGGGTCACATTCTACTGCGTAAGGGTAGAGCGGTCTATTGCTGTTGTAAAAAGGATTGGAATCTTCAATGATTCATGAGCAGGTAATTGGTTCAGACGGGCGCTGAAAGTGCGACATGAAGTTACCTGGGTTCCGAGGGACCGCAAAGCAGTGCGCGCGTCAGTATGTGAGCATGCGGTGAGAGATGCTTATTTCCGGTGGATGACGGAGTGTTTGATAGACGACGCAGTACCGTTCGGTGAGTCGGAGCAGTGTGGTGAGCTGTTCCTCCGTTACATCTGTCTCGAGTTCGAAGAAAAGCCGGATGCGCTGAATCCCGACGGGGGTGTCTTTAGAGACCGCGAGCGTGCCGCGAAAATCCAAGTCGCCTTCCGCGCGGACTGTGCCTTCACGAATCTCAACACCGATCGCGGTGGCAACCGCTCCCAGGGTGACTCCGGCACAACCCGCGAGCGCCTCTAGCAACATGTCGCCGGAGCAGACCGCGAGTCCGGTACCGCCTGTGGCCGGATGGAGACCGGCTTCAACAAGAGCCTTGCCAGTCCCGACCTTGCATGTAATTCCGGCTCCGATTCGTCCCTCAGCTTTAAGGGTCACAATTGCGGCATCGGGATGTTTGCGATAACGGTCTTTGAGGGGGGCTTGGAGGGATCGGAGTTCTTCGGCCTTCATCACGTACCTCGTACGATGAATTGTACAAGTCAATGACACTGTTCTTTCTGAAATGGTGCTCAATAAGTTTCAGTTCCTAAGAAAAAGTCGCGGATTCAAACCTTAGGTACAATCTTGCCGGCGAAAGATTGGGCCACGATTTTGCCCTCCTGGACAACAAACGTGTCCGTTGCCAGCTCATACACGTTATCGGCAGTCTCTGCGCTCCAGACAATGTAAGCAAAGTTGCCATCAACCGACTGCTGCTTCATCGTGAATGTTGTGCCGGGTTTCCTGAATTCCGCAAGCATTGCTTGGAACATCGGTTTGATGGCGTCCGGTCCCCTGAGGGGTCCGTTTGGCGTGAACAGGACGGCACCGGGCGCATAGTCAGATAATATGCCGGCGAGGTCGCCCGCGTCGAAAGACGTCAAATGGTGCTCGAGAACTTCGTGTGTTGAAGGCATTTCACAATCCTCCTTTCTGGATTCTGACTGTTCTTCATTTATCATGGGTTGGGTTGTGCGGTCCAACACGGAGAACGACGCAGGCATATCGAAGACAACGGAGGGAGACTGTTCTTCTCGAGCCTCTCCCTTCGCCATCGACATCTTGACAGTGTGTCGGGTTATCGGTTTTATCACTGGCACAATCGGGACGTGTCTCGCGATTTGCGGCAAAGCACGAAGCTATGGGTAAAGGAGGTCCAATGGCAATTCTTATTGAACGTCCAACGAGAATTCAGGCAGCAGGGAACAAACCGAAACTGATCGACGAATTCATCGGGCGGGTGAACTCCGGCACGGCGGCTTTGAGCATCGCCCGCATGCAGAGTCCGTCAGGATGGGAAGAGCCCGGGCAGACGCCGGAGTTCGAAGAATACACGGTGGTCTTAAGCGGGATGCTGCGGGTGGAAACGAAGGAGGAGATGCTGGACGTCCTGGCAGGGCAGGCGGTGGTGACGCCGCGCGGCAAATGGGTGCGGTACAGTACGCCGGGACCCGACGGGGCCGAGTATCTTGCCGTCTGCCTCCCGGCCTTTTCGCCGCAAACGGTCCACCGCGACGGCGTGTAATACCTGCACGACGTTCATGGTGTCTTCCGGTTTCAAGATCGAGCAGGTTTGACGGCCCGGACGAAAGCACTCATGAATTTTCCATCTACCTCGCGGGCGATCTGCTCAATGTCCATACCGGACCCCGAAAGGAACTCCTTGGCATCTTGTGCACTATAGATCCTGGTCGGCTCAATGGTAATTTGTTGAAAGCCTGCCTGCTCCAAGAGAGACCGGTAGGTTTGTTCCTCTAATGCTCCTGCGACGCAGCCTGCCCAGAGTTCCATGCTCTTTTTGATCTCCGGCGGCACAGATCCTCGCACGACGATATCGGAAACCGCTAAGCGCCCGCCAGAGCGAAGTACACGGAAGGCTTCTTTGAGAACACGCGGCTTGTCGCCGGACAGGTTGATCACGCAATTGGAAATAATGACATCCACCGACTGATCGGGCAGGGGAATCTGTTCAATTTCGCCTTTGAGAAACTCGACGTTAGATACACCCGCTTTCCTTTGATTTTCTCGGGCGAGCGCCAACATTTCTTCAGTCATGTCGAGTCCATAGGCCTTGCCTGCGGGACCCACTCGTCTGGCCGAGAGCAAGACGTCTATGCCGCCTCCGGACCCCAGATCGAGCACAACCTGACCCGGGCGCAATTCTGCCAGTGCTGTTGGGTTGCCGCACCCGAGCGAAGCCGCCAGAGCTTCCGCCGGTAACCCGTTTGTCTCACGATCGGTATAGAGATTCGAGATAATCGGATCGAGCTTGCGAGGATCGACCACCGGGCTACAACATGAACTCCCCTCAGTTTGAGCGTCCTTGCCCGTGATCACTCGGAGAGCGACCTTTCCATATTTATCCTTCACCGTATCGCGAATCTCATCCGTGTTCATGGTCAATCTCCTTTGCAAGGCACATTGCAACATCGGTATCGGTACTACATAGCAACGGCTTGGCATGAGTCAAGTTGCGAAAGCAACAAGCCGGCCCGACGGCCGTCGCCAGAGTGCTGAGGCGGGCCTGCGCCGGATGCCGAGGTAAGTTCGTCATGTACGCAATGAGGTATGTCCGTCATGAATTCAATTCGGCTTGGATTCTAGCCTCGGGGACGCATTGGCGCGTCTCCAACCCACGTACCTCACGATCGAGGATATGGCGATCAGCACATAGGCCGGGAGCAACAGAAGCAAATCTATTCGTATGTCGAATCGCGACGGCATGGTGCTTTCGTACAGGACTGCAAGACCAAGCATGGGTAGAGGTAGCCAGCGAAGCAATCGGCTCACTCGATTCGCTCCCAATGATTTCCATGGAACGAGCGAAACGATCACCAAAAACGCTATCGCGAAGAAGCAGGTGTTGAGGATAAGGTTGCGAACAGGATCCTGAACATCAATCACGGGTGCGACACCTCCTGTGCCGCTGTTTTTTGATGACCTCAACGTATCATTGAAGCAAGCAGGGACAAAGCAATCTTTGTTCAGTGAAAGGGTGGAGCGAACCGGCAAAGGGGAAATCATGCTTTCAAATTTCCATTGTATTGAGAACAGATTCTTGCTCCCTTTTCTTTCCTCTAAAGCGCAGATACAATTGCCACGATCGTTTCATGCCGATAGGTGCTGGAGCTGTAGAGGCTGAACTTCGTGCGCGCTAAAATCCTGTGTGTATCCGATAATTTTCAGGAGCGGTTGATCGTATGAACGCAGAAAACTGGATGCCTCGTCCCTGGAATGCGGAATTGCTGGGATGTATCTGGCTGCCGCGCATGTTGGACAAGGGACGTCAAGTCCTGGAGACCCGCCGTCAAGGCCGGGATCTCATGAACAGTTACCTCTTCGGTGACTTCGATTATGCCGATGGCAAGCTCCTGAAGTTTCTTCGTACGAACGATGCTCGCGTTCTTGAGCTTCTCCGAGAATTG
Organism: Petrachloros mirabilis; assembly: GCF_975968855.1. Lineage (NCBI taxonomy): Bacteria > Bacillati > Cyanobacteriota > Cyanophyceae > Synechococcales > Petrachlorosaceae > Petrachloros > Petrachloros mirabilis. The sequence goes on along the minus strand of NZ_CDLUDY010000264.1, from coordinate 1,331 downwards.
GATGATGACGAGGCTGTGGCCAAAGCACTTATCAGCGAGAGTGGTCGTTCAGCCGCGGAAATTCAAGCATGGTGCACACGTTTTCGCACGATCAATGCCCCGTTCATTGCCATGTGGAATGCGGATGAAGGGCGGAGAGAGCCGGGCATAGGATCTACCTTGTTAAAACTCTTCTACAACGGGCTGTTGATGCCTCCCGTCTATGTGGGCTTTTGGATCGCTGAAAAGTTACGGGAGCTCAAACGTGGCTGAGTAACCGGCCTGTTCGTCAAATCGTTCACACGAGACCGACCGAATCCATCAGGCGGGCTCGTCCTCCGCTTCGGGAATCAATCAAGTCTTTCTTGGAGAAGTTTCTCCAGGCGTGCCTGATCCTCCTGGCAAATGGTGTAGTCAATGGCCGGTGGAATCGGCTCTTCGAACACTTGAACGACCTGGGCCGCCCGTTCGACGTCGGTCCATCCAATGACGGACGAAATGCGCTGACAAAATGAGCACATCAGAATGCGTTTATTACTTCGAGGAAGGGACCAGTCCAGCGGCTTCGTATACGCCCGAGGATGCGTGGAAAGTGTTTGAGCCATGAATTGGATAGTTCCATCCGGTAAGCGTAGCATGTCCATCCTTTGAAGCCTGATAACGTGTGGCGTATCGCAATGGAATTCGAACGAGGCAGTTCCATGCTTCCTCGTGTGCTCCAGGAGATGGCGATACCAATGTTTGGTAGGCTGCCCGGCAAGGTGATCGAAAAGGGGGGTTCCTAAGACCCGGTCCGGCAGGTCCTCAACATCGGCGGCCACCGCGGCTCGCCGAAATCCTTCGTCCACATAACACAATCGTTCCGCTACATCGATCTGATAGACGACACGGAGGGGCAATTCAGGGGGCATTCTCATAGCGTTCTGCGGCGTGATAGAGATCTTGCAGCGAAAGTACCGTAACGTTTCCCCTGAAGACAAGACCATCGGAGAGGGGACAGTTCAGATATGAACGCCGCGGTGGATGGACTCGCAAAGAGAAACCGGAGATAATGTGCCACGATGAGCGCATCTCCACTCACCCAGTCGGATCGAACCTGGCCGGAAGTCGTGGGACTCATTCCGGCCGCAGGGCAGGCCAAGCGACTTCAGCCATTCCCCTGCAGTAAAGAGATGTTTCCAGTCGGGTTTAGCCGCGACGAACAGACCGGAACGCCGAGACCGAAAGTTGTCAGTCAGTATTTGATGGAAAAGTTTCAGACAGCAGGGATTACCAAAACGTACATTGTGATTCGGGAGGGGAAATGGGACATTCCGGGCTATTTCCGAGAGGGTTATGGTGTGGGAATGTCG
>NZ_CDLUDY010000263.1:0-12330 GCF_975968855.1 Petrachloros mirabilis | reverse complement strand
GATCGAGCTGGACGGGACCAAAACAAAAGGGAAACTCGGGGCCAATGCGATTCTCGGCGTGTCACTGGCCGTGGCAAGGGCCGCGGCGAACGAGACGGGGCAGCCACTCTATCGCTACCTCGGCGGAACAAATGCGCGAGTTTTGCCGGTGCCGCTGATGAACATCATCAACGGCGGCGCTCATGCAGACAATAGATTGGATCTTCAAGAATTCATGATCGTTCCGGTGGGGGCGAGTCAGTTCAGTGAAGCGGTGCGGATGGCGACAGAAGTCTTTCACACATTGAAAGCGATTTTGAAGAAGAATGGGTTGAGCACAGCGGTAGGCGACGAGGGAGGCTTTGCGCCGGATCTGCAATCGAACGAGGAGGCACTTACGCTCATCACGCAGGCGATCGAAGAAGCCGGCTATAAGCCGGGGCAAGATGTCGCCCTCGCCTTGGACTGTGCGGCGAGCGAACTGTACGACAAGAACCGCTATGTGCTGGAGGCGGAGAAAAACCGGGAACGGTCCTCCGAGGAGATGATCAGCTACTACGCGAAACTCTTGGACCGCTACCCAATCCTGTCAATCGAAGACGGGCTGAGCGAAGTCGATTGGAAAGGCTGGAAGATGCTGACGGAAAAGTTGGGGAAGCGTGTCCAATTGGTCGGCGACGATATTTTCGTGACCAACGTGGAGATTTTTGCAAAAGGTATTCGCGAAGGCATTGGCAATTCGATTCTCATCAAGCTCAACCAGATTGGAACCCTAACCGAAACGTTGGAAGCGATCGAATTGGCAAAGCGATCGGGCTATACGGCGATTATTTCGCATCGTTCTGGTGAGACAGAGGATACGACCATAGCGGATGTAGCGGTTGCAACAAACAGCGGGCTGATCAAGACCGGGTCGCTGTCTCGGACAGATCGCGTTGCAAAGTACAACCAACTGCTCAGGATCGAAGAAGAATTGGGCTCTGCGGCAGTCTACCGCGGGCGAGATGCGATGCCGGGTAGAAGTTAGTCGGTTGATAGGAAGCGCATGATTATCAAGCAAAATCGCGGGCGTGAGTGGTTGGACTGGCGCCGTCGAATGATTACCGGAGCACAGTATGTCGGGGCCGGTGCCTGTGTCCTGTTGCTTCTGGCGCTCTGTTTCGGGGAGATGGGGTTGCCGCGGTATTTTTCGATGCGTGATCACGCAGGTCAGCTAGAGGTTGAAATCCATGAACTGCAGCGAGCGACGAGAGCGCTGCGCAACGATATCGATCACTTGGAACACGATCCGGCCAAGATTGAGAAGTTAGCCAGGGAACGGCTCGGATACGTTCGTAAAGGCGAAACCGTCTATCAATTGGTTCCTGACGCATCTCAGCAGCGGCCCTAGGCGTGCCACAATGAAATTCGGAACAGTTGCGATAATTGGGCGATCCAATGTCGGCAAGTCGACGTTGCTGAATCGATTGCTGAAAGAAAAAATTGCAATCGTTTCGGAAAAGCCACAGACAACCAGAACAAGAATTCTGGGTGTGGTCCATGTTCCCGGTGCGCAGATCGCATTGCTGGACACACCGGGAATTCACAAGCCTGAACATTTACTCAACCGCCGAATGGTCCGCACGACGGTGGAGACGCTGGAAGAAGCGGATCTCTTGTTCGTGCTTATGGATGCGACGAGCTTGCCCGGACCAGGCGATTTGATGGTGCTGGATTATGTGAAAACGGCAAGTCATAAACGTCCCAGACCGGTCTTCCTCGTCTTGAACAAGATAGATTTGGTGAACAAGCTCAAGCTGCTGCCGGTGATCGAGGCCTATGCAAAGCTTTATCCCTGGACGGAAGTGGTGCCGGTGTCGGCGCAAACAGGGGACAATATTGACCGGTTGCTGGAGGTGACGGTTTCGTACCTCACGGAGGGGGATGCTGCATATGACGAGGAGACGATCACAGATCAATCGCTGCGGACCTTGGCAGCGGAGATGATTCGGGAAAAACTCCTCCGTCAGACGCACGAGGAAGTGCCTTATGCCATTGCTGTAGAGATCGACCAGTTCATCGAGGAAGGGAGGCTGGCTCGTGTCAGCGCGTCGGTTTTGGTCGAGCGGGAATCACATAAGGCAATCGTGATCGGGAAACATGGCGAACGATTAAAATCTGTGGGCACCGAAGCGCGGCTTGATATGGAGAAGGTCTTCGGAATGAAAGTGTTTCTCCAGCTGTGGGTGAAGGTACGGGAAGCCTGGCGTGAAGACGAGCATGCGCTGATTGAATTGGGGTACTGACGGATCGAATATGCAGCAGACTGACAAAACGACAGAAACGCGTCAGGTAGAGTCAAAGCCACGCCTGGTTGATAAAGATCTGTTGCGTGACGCGTTGCGCGATCAGGCCGATCGTGGTCAGACGAAGTCCGACATTGTGCTGGTGTCGGTGCAACGGTTGTTGCGTCGCGGAGCGATAACTAACCTCGCGAAGATGCTTGGCCGAATGCATCCGGCGGACGTGGCCAAAGTCATTACCCATCTCTCTTCTCCGAAAGAAAAACGAGAAGTGTTCGAATTAGTCCGCGGGGAATCCAAGCGCGGGCAGGTACTCAGCGAACTCGATACCGACAGTATCATGCAAGTGCTTGCCGACCTCCTGCAATCTGATATCGCCTGGTTGATCAAAGACTTGGCGCCGGACGACGTGGCGTACATTCTCGGAGTCCTCCCAGAAGAACGTGCGAAGGAAATTCTTTCGCTCATGCGCACAGAGGACTCGTCGGAAGTCGCGGATCTGCTGAAGTATCCCAAGGATACGGCAGGCGGGATCATGACGACGGAATTCTTCGCGATGTCGGAGGAGGCGACGGCTCAAGATGCCATTCGGCGCCTGCAGGAGGCGACGGATGCCGAGATGGTGTTTTACATTTACGTGACAGATAAAGACGATCATTTAGTCGGTGTCCTCTCTCTTCGCCAGCTCTTAACGGTCCCTCCGGCGACCCCGCTTAAGAACATCGCCACGCGCGACGTTATCAGTGTCTCAGTCGATATGGACCAGGAAGAAGTGGCGCGGCAGGTGGCCAGCTATAACCTGCTAGCGATTCCCGTCGTGGATAAGGACGGAGTGTTGGCGGGGATCATCACGGTGGACGACGTAGTGGATGTGATCCGGGAGGAAGCGACCGAAGACATGTTGAAGATGGCCGGCGCTGTGGAAGAAGAGGCGGTAACGAGATCGTCGAGTCTTGCCGCGGCAAAGGTCCGGTTGCCTTGGCTCTTTACCAATCTTGTGGGCAGTCTGCTGTCCGGTGCAATTCTGTGGGAGTTCCGGTACACGATTCAGGAAGTCGTGGCGATAGTCAGTTTTATTCCGGTTATTGCGGCTATGGGAGGAAACGTCGGCCTGCAGTCGTCAACACTCATTATTCGGGGGTTGGCGACAGGGCATGTGGAATTGACGGACGTCCGAAGCGTGTTCTTTCGGGAGATAAAGATCGGGTTGCTGATGGGTATCGCCTGCGGTCTCATCTTGTCCTTAGTTGGGTGGATTTGGCACCAAGGTTTTCTTGGGGTCGTCGTGGGCGCGTCGCTCATTACCGCGTTTCTCGTGTCGACAAGTATGGCGACGTTCATGCCGATTGTGTTGAAACGATTGGGAGTTGATCCGGCCGTTGCAGCAGGACCATTCGTCACCACGGCCAACGACATCACCGGTATCACCATTTACCTGACGCTTGCCACGATCTTCATGGATTACCTTCGATAGTCAGATGGGCTGGTACAGGTTCCGATCGCTCGATTCATTGACTTAGAGGTCTTTCCGATATGCCGCTCGTTAAAACCACTGCAATTACGTTGAAGAGTCGCAAGTGGGGTGATGCTGATCGAATCGTTACCTTCTATACCAAGCATATAGGCAAAATCCGCGCGGTGGCGAGAGGTGCACGCAGGCTCAAGAGTCGGATGGGGGCGGCGCTCGAACCGCTGACGATTTGTGAATTGAACCTTTTTGAAAAATCCGGTGATTCGCTCTACCGCGTCTCACAAGTGGATTTGATCGAACCGTTCGTACGCTTCCGAGAAGACTTAACGCTGATGGCGGCAGCGGCGAGGATGGTCAATGTGGTGGGTGCCATCACACCGGACGGCGATCCGGATCCGCCGCTGTTCGACACGCTTGAGCAAGGCTTGCGCTCATTGGTGACGAGCAACGATCCGGCCCTGACGGCATTACTGTTTCAGATCCGGTTGTTGGGCCTGACGGGATTTCGGCCACAGACCGACCATTGTTCAGCCTGCGACAGGACGAGAATGATTCAGGTTCCCCAGTTTTCCCCCGCGTCCGGAGGGTTGGTCTGCCCAACCTGTGCCGCCCGTCAGAGGATTCCTTGTCTGCCGCTATCGCGGGGGAGTTTGGCATTTCTCCGGCAAGCCCTGCGCCTGGCGCCGGCGATGATGACGCGGCTGAAGGCGGTTGGCCAAGTTCGATATGAAGTAGAGGATGCCATTGAGAGATATGTGACGGTGGTGGCTGGACGGCGAATCCCTCCGGTAGACTTTTTAGCCCAACCACTGTAATGAGCGGTGTTCGAGTCAGTTGATTGAAAGACATCACAATGGGAGAAACTGTAGTTGAACCGAAAGACATGTCGTGGCTCGAGAAGGGCGTGTTGGGAATTGAATGGAGCGACGGGCATCACGCAGTCTATCCAGTGCGCCATCTTAGATTGCACTGTCCCTGCGCAGCCTGCGTTGACGAATGGACTGGCGAACGGAGATTGAAGCCGGATGATGTGCCGATGTTGATCATGCTACAGGATATCGAGTCGGTGGGGCGGTATGCGTTCCAATTTAAATGGAGTGACGGCCACGATACGGGCATCTATTCCTACAGCCTTTTGCGGCGGCTTTGTCAGTGTAACGAATGTCAGCCAGTTAAGCCCACGGAACCCAAAAGCCGGAGACTCTTATGAGGTTTGCGGATGGTTCTTGGTGGAGGGCAAAGATTAGGGTGCTGGGGAAATCTGCCGAGAAGCTGGCGTTGAGCAGCTGTCTGTTAACGTTGGTACTGTTTTCAGGTTGTTTTGGGATGCCTTCCCTAATTGAGCAGGAAGAATACATTCGGGCCAATGATCTGGTGTTGAGAAAGCTCGAGCCTAGAGCGTTTGTCCGTGTCTGGGGGGAGCCGACGTATCAGCGGATGGAATTCATGCCATTTTTTGGGATGAAAGACGGGACGCTCGTTCCCCGCTCTCGAGTTGAAATCGGCGAATCTCCTCCAGGGTGGGTGGCCGGAGTCGACGCCGGGGAGGCCCTCTCTCTTATCTATCCCGAAAAAGGGTGGTTGGTGGTATTTCTGGATGAAGTCCTTGTTTATCGGGAGGCTCTATCCGCTGACGAACTTCACGAGCTCGGGCGCAGTTGGGCCCATGAAGAGAAGTTTCGGACGAGACTCGATAGCCTGCCGATTCATTAACGCAAGACGGTCTCACGGCTTTGGTGAATCCTTCGCGTAGTCTCAATCTTCTCATTGCCGCTTCAGAAGCGATCCCCTATGCCAAAACAGGCGGATTAGCCGATGTAACCGGGGCTCTGCCTCAGGAACTGGTGAGGCTTGGGCATGACGTGATTCTGCTTTTGCCGGGGTATAGGTCGATCAACGACTCTGGAAGATCCTTTCACCAACTCGACGTCCTACCCGTTCCGACTGCACAGGGAATTGTCAATGCGAGCATAGAAGAAGATATCGTTCCAGTGAGGGGATGTTCGAAAGGACTTCGAGTCTGGGCGATTCGGTTTGATCAATATTTTGACCGAGCTGGTTTCTATCAAGAAAAGGGGAAAGATTATCCCGATAATCTTGAGCGATTTGCATTTTTTTCTCGCGCGGTTATTGAAATTGCTGCCTATCTTTGGCGTAGACAACGGTGGAAGACCGATATCCTTCATCTGCACGACTGGCAAACTTCCCTCTGTACTGTGTATCTGAAAACCACCGACCAAGATCGACCCGAGCTGGAACACATTAAGACGGTACTGACGCTCCACAACATGGGGTATCAGGGACTCTTTCCAGGGAGCGAGTTTCACAAGACAGGATTACCCCCTTCTCTATTCGGGATTGGAGGACTTGAATATTATGGTTCTTTGAATCTGCTCAAAGGGGGAATCGTGTTCAGCGATTTCCTCACAACTGTCAGTCCAACGTATGCCAAGGAAATTCTCACGAGGGAAGGCGGGTGCGGGCTTGACGGCGTCCTCCGAAATCGGCAGGTGGACTTGCAAGGTATCTTGAATGGGATCGATATTGAAGTTTGGAATCCTGAAACGGACAAGTTTCTGTCCGCAACATACAGCGTGAGCGATCGAACCGGGAAGGCTGTCTGTAAGAAGGCCTTGCAACGCGAGTTCCGGTTGCCGGAAGTCACAGTCCCGGTAATAGCGGCGATTGGACGGATGACATCGCAGAAGGGCTTCGATCTGATGGAAGCCGTGATCCCGCAACTGATGAGACTCGATGTGCAACTAGTCATGCTGGGTATAGGCGACCCATCCTATGAAGAGCGGTTTCGAACTCTTCAGATGCGCTATAGAGACGGTTTTGGTCTCCATATTGGATTCGACGAAGGGCTTGCCCATCGAATCGAAGGGGGGGCTGATATGCTCGTAATGCCGTCTCGGTATGAACCTTGCGGACTGAGCCAGTTGTACAGCCTACGGTACGGAACTGTTCCAATCGTCAGAAAGACCGGCGGGTTGGCGGATACCGTAGTACCTTTCGACCTACAAAAGGCTGATGCAGGCTCTGCAACGGGATTTTTCATCGATGAGCATACGGCCGAATCGTTATTAACGAGTTTAGGCTGTGCTTTAGAGGTATTTCAGGATGCAGGTCAATGGAATAGACTCGTCGAAACGGGCATGATTTCTGACATGTCGTGGGCACGGTCTGCCACAGCCTACGATGAGCTCTTTGCATCGTTGGAGGGAATGTAATCGGAGGGCAAATACAAGGCCGTTTTGAGTTCAGGTGGGGTGTTTTTTTAAAGGAAGTGCGTAAATACTCGTCTCAATAAAGACACTGAACAATAAGTGATAGTGTGAACATCCTCGGAATCTCAGCGTATTACCACGACAGCGCTGCGTGTCTCGTGCGAGATGGCGAGATTATCGCGGCAGCGCAGGAGGAACGCTTCACCCGGAAGAAGCATGATCCCGGATTCCCTCATCGCGCTGTCGAATATTGTCTTGCTGAGGGAGGGATTGGTATTCAGGATCTGAAATACATTGTCTTCTACGATAAGCCGCTCATCAAGTTCGAACGATTGTTGGAAACTTATATCGGATTCGCACCGAAGGGCATTCAGTCTTTTCTCGCGGCGATGCCAGTCTGGCTCAAGGAAAAATTGTTGTTGAGGAACCTGTTGCGGGAAGAAGTGCTCTCCTGTGCTCCTGGGCTTGAGAAATCCAGGCTCCCGCTGTTTCTCTTCGGTGAGCATCATGAGTCGCATGCGGCCTCAGCCTTCTTCCCCTCGCCGTATCAAAAAGCTGCAGTGTTGTGCATGGATGGGGTGGGTGAATGGGCGACAACATCAGCGTGGTTGGGGGAGGACAACACTCTGAATCCATTGTGGGAAAATCCGTTCCCCCATTCGGTCGGGCTGTTGTACTCGGCATTTACATACTATACGGGGTTCAAGGTCAATTCTGGGGAGTACAAAGTGATGGGCTTGGCCCCCTACGGCGAGCCGAAATACGTTAAAGCGATCTACGATCATCTCCTTGACCTCAAGCCGGACGGCACATTCCGAATGAACATGGACTACTTTAATTACTGTACCGGTTTGACAATGACCAGTCGGAAGTTTGACGACATTTTTGGCGGACCGCCTCGAAAGCCTGAGTCGAAAATCGGGCAACGTGAGATGGACCTGGCCCGATCCGTACAGGAAGTCACCGAAGAGGTTATGTTGAGACTCTCTCGCACGATGCACCGTGAAACGGGAATGGAGTACTTATGCTTGGCCGGCGGCGTTGCACTTAATTGCGTCGGGAACGGGCGTATCTTGAGAGAGGGGCCGTTCAAAGGAATTTGGATACAGCCGGCGGCTGGCGACGCTGGGGGAGCTGTGGGGGCTGCCTTGAGTGCGTGGTATCAATATGAAAATCAACCACGGACCGCTGATGATCTGAAGGATAGGATGCAAGGCAGCTATCTTGGGCCGCGGCATTCGAATGAGGATGTAGAACGTCGATTGAAGGCTCTAGGGGCAGTGTATCAGCGCGTAGAAGACCCGCAGGTATTTGACAATGTGGCTGAAGAGTTAGCTGAGGGAAAAGTCGTGGGATGGCTTCAGGGCCGGATGGAATTTGGGCCGCGGTCGCTCGGCGGGCGGAGCATCTTGGGAGATGCACGAAACACCAAGATGCAGTCGGTGATGAACCTGAAGATCAAGTACCGTGAATCATTCAGGCCGTTTGCACCTTCTGTACTCAGGGAGCGGGTATCGGATTATTTCCAGATGCAGTGCGATAGTCCGTATATGCTGCTCGTCGCACCGGTTATAGAGAAGAGGCGGCTTCCCTTCGACTCCAAGAAAAACGGGCTATGGGGGATTGATCTGTTGAATGTCCCCCGTTCTGACGTCCCTGCCATCACGCATATCGACTACTCGGCGAGAGTGCAAACGGTTCATGCAGAGACGAATCCCCGCTATCACAAGCTTCTGAAAGCCTTCGAGGACAAGACCGGGTGTGCCGTGTTGGTCAATACGTCGTTCAACGTGAGAGGAGAACCAATAGTCTGTACACCTGAGGATGCATATAAGTGTTTCATGCGAACGGAAATGGATGTGTTAGTGCTGGAAAATTATGTTCTGAGGAAGGAAGACCAGAAACCTTTGGAAAGCGATTCTGATTGGAAAGGGGAATTCGAATTAGACTGAAGTGAAGGGAGAAATGATTGGATAAGATGGCGAGCACCAAAGAGCTAAGAAGTTTTGGGCTTTTGGTCGGAGGATTGTTCTCAGTTATCGGTCTATGGCCGGCAGTGGTTCATGGAGATGACTTTCGGGCATGGGCTGTTATCTTAGGGGGGCTGCTAATGGCTGGTGGCGGCATTCACCCGCGGCTACTGGCTCCTATTCACAAAGGGTGGATGAGAGTGGGGCACGTGCTTGGGTGGGTCAATACGAGAATCTTGCTGGGCGTGGTGTTCTATGGTCTGGTGACTCCGATCGGGGTGGTTTTACGGATGATGGGGAAAAATACCATGCAACAAGCATTCGTTGATGGGGAAAGCACGTATCGTGTGGTTCGTCCGTCACGCCCACCATCACACATGAAGAATCAGTTCTGAAATCGTAAAAATGGAGAGGTGTATATGGCCGATTTCCTGCTAGAACTATGGGCTTTTATGAAAGAAAGAAAGAAGTTTTGGCTACTGCCGATCATAACGGTGTTGCTCTTGCTGGGAACCCTGATTGTGCTGACGCAAGGGTCGGCCGTGGCTCCTTTTGTGTACACATTGTTTTGAGACAGAGGGGGATAAGAATAGTAAGAACGCTTGGTTAGGAAGTTCTTGATTATTGAGATTACTGAAGAGAAGGCACGTCTATGAAGGTGGAAGGAGTATTGAGTGAGACTTGAATATTTGATTGGTTGATCGCGGAAAGGATAGCTTTAGCTTGTACGGTGTAAAAGAGGTATTCAGATTTTGGATGATAGTTAAGAATCGGCTCAAGCACTTCTCGTGCATTATCGAAACGGTTTACCTCAGCGGCTGCTTGACCAGCGCGGAGTGAGCAAGCCGCAGACATCGCCTTCACATCGACGGCAAAGCGAGCAGAGGGTGATGACACAAGTTGACCAAGTTTGCCTGGCAATGGAAGTACGAACGTCTTGGTGGAAGCAGTTCGCGCGGTGGCGTTGCTTAGAACAACTGCATCGTCGATGAGTTCCTGGACATCCTCAGACTTCTGACAATGTGAATAGGTGTTCCATAGGCTCATGAAACTTGCATTGTCGCTCCCTGATGATCGTAGTGATTGGCTGGATTGGCAGCCAACAACTAAGAATGTCATCACTGAGAGCAATGGTAGATAGATATTCCGCATGGTACCGCTTGGCTCTGCAAGCAGTGGGCCTGATGCAGATTTCATAACTTATGAATAAAAAAGATAAAAATAGCAGGCCATGCTGTGTCTAATAGTGCCCACTATTGTATTTTTACGACAAGGCTTGTGGGGAAAAGCTAGGAATTAAAGATTTGGACGAGGATGCCTGTTCTGGTGGTGGCGTTGGTTTTTCGCATAATGTGCTTGATGTGTTCTTTTACTGTCTGTTCAGTAATCTCAAGCGCGTTCGCAATTTCCTTGTTGGTCCAGCCTTTCGCTAAGTGTTCAACAACTGCTTGCTCACGGTTTGTAAGCTGAAACTTTTCCTTAGCCTGATCCGTATTTAACTGCTGGCGGCGGCCTAGTTCCTCTAGGGTGACCACTAGTCTGGCAAATTGGACTCCCCCCCGGTCAGGAAGACCGAACCCCCTTAGCAAAACGGGTTGTTCTGGATTTCCAGCAACTCGTTTGATCTCAAATTGTTCCCAGTCTTTTGCTTCAGTGCGAACGTGCAGAGCCTTCACAATTTCTCCGCACAGCTCTGTTAGGGCTGCAGGAAGCACGCCGTGCACGGTTTTTGCCCCTCCTCCGCTATGATCTGCTGCATTGATTTGCTTTGCAAGGTCAGAGGCTTGGCGATTCATGTGGAGTAGCTGCATTGATGCAGAAAGGACAACGATTCCTGGACCAGAACGTTGGTCGGCAATGGTTTCAGAAGGATCCAGAGGCGAGATAGGATCACTCATAGGGCGTATGATGCTCGCAACTTATTGGTTTATGTAAAGACTTGTGGATACTCTAAGGTGTTTTGCTAAAGTAAGCAATACAAACAGCAGTTTTAGAAATGTACCTAACACTTTCGAGGGAGTCAACACCCACCTTTCGAGCAAAAGGTATACATGCTTGGTATTGCTCGTACTGTCTGGGCTCAATTATATACTTTACGTACTTCGCACTGAAGAAGGTGCGTTTATGGATTTATGGATTAAGGTTGCTGCTGATACAAAAAGGTGAGTGATATGAGAGTGTCCAATTGAACAAAGCCAGAGGTGGTAAAACATTGCACGCAGCCAAAGGGGGAAACCGTGACGCATACAGCGCATACAGAATGGGAATGGCCGATTGAAGGGGGTGTGCAGAAGCACAACGAGCGAGTCGCTTTGTTGCGTCCCATCCCGTACGAGATGACAAATCAAATAGATGGTGAGGGTGAGCCTGTTAAGAGTGGGAAGGCACTCTCATTGAATATCAGCAGCGGTGGCATGCTCGTGATAATGGATCTTGCTCCAAGAGTGCAGCAAGTCATGAAGGTGCTTGTGCCGACTCCGACGAATCTTGCCGGAACGCCGACATTGGCGGAGGTAAGGTGGACAAGAAAACTGCCCTTAGGGAGCCCCAATGGCGGGGCCCATTTCGTCGGGTTGAAATTTCTCTTTTAGTAAGCTGATGATTTTGGTTGATCAAAGTGCGGCTGAAGATATCGTGTAAGGTTAGGTTCTGGGGGGTTCGGGGAGTCATCGATCAAGGTCACTTCTGTTCTATTGTGAAACCCTTGATAAAAAGGAATTGGATACAATGAAGGCCGTAATCCTTGCAGGAGGTATGGGCACTCGTCTCTCGGAGGAGACTCATCTTCGACCGAAGCCTATGGTTGAAATAGGTGGAAAGCCGATCTTGTGGCATATCATGAAGATCTATGCTGCACATGGTGTAAAAGAGTTCATAATCGCCCTTGGATACAAAGGAGAAATGATCAAAGAGTATTTCCTGAACTTCTATGCCTTCAATAAGGATATCTCGGTAGATCTGGGCAGCGGAAAAACAACCATCCATAACGGGAAAAAGCACGAAGATTGGAAAGTCCACCTCGTGGATACTGGACTTCACACTCAAACTGGGGGACGTCTGAAACGACTCAGAAAATGGCTTGAACAAGACGAAACCTTCCTGTTCACCTATGGTGATGGAGTTGCTGATGTCGACATCGAAGCCACTGTTAAGTTTCATAAGGCCCATGGAAAAATAGCTACGGTCACTTCTGTGCTACCTCCAGCGAGGTTTGGGCGGCTTGTATTCGATCATGATCATATCGTGGACTTTAAAGAAAAGCCGCATGGGGAAGAAGGTTGGATCAACGGCGGTTTCTACGTCCTTCAGCGTGAGGCAATTGACTACATTGATGGAGATGAAACAGCGTGGGAGCGGGATCCAATAAAGCGACTTACAAGAGATCACCAATTTATGGG
>NZ_CDLUDY010000262.1:0-2146 GCF_975968855.1 Petrachloros mirabilis | reverse complement strand
CGAATCATTTGGTCTGGACCTCGCTTGCCATGGAATTTTAACTGGGCACAGGCTCCCGCCTGACCGAAGGTCGGCGAGGTGCCTGTCCCCAGGCGTTCTTGACGCAGATGATTCAATGGGCTAGGGTTCATCGGATTCGTAGGGGAAATCTCTGAGTTTGAACTTCTTCTGCGCCACATCTTATTGCGTAAGATAAAGAGGATGACGATGAAGAATCCCACTCTGCTTTCATCGCTGACCAATGCGTGCATTTGGACCATTGTTTTCACGATGGCGGTGCCTCCTCCGTTGTTCGCGCAGAGTCTCGGAACGCAGGGCTTCCCTCCGCTTGGGGCGGGTGGTCCAACGACTTTAGGGACGCGAGACCTCTTGCCTGGTGCGCCGATTATTACGAATCCCACAGCGGTCGAACCCTTGACTCCTCCTTCGAATCCCTGCCCTGCTCCTCCGGCACGGACAATGCCGAGCTCTACAGATGTAACCGCAAGCCTGAATGACTTCTGGCCGACGGAAACGTCAACTGTGCTACCTGCTTCTGCTGAAGAACGGATGAAGCTGGAGCGGGAAGAGCGGGAGAGGAGAGAGAGTCGAGAAAATCGGGAGAGTCTGGAGAACCGCGATGAAAAAGCTCCGACGATTGCGGAGGCTGTTCAACCAGGCCGTGGTGCGATCAAGGGGTTGTCCAGTTCACTGGAGAAGAAGCCCAAACGGATTGAAAAGACGACAACAGATAGGGATTATACGGTTGAGGAAGCGTTCGCGCGGTTCTCGGTTCTCCATGGAGTGAAGAGCCGGCTGCAACAATTCGGCTACGATTTTTTCGATACCCAGGCGACGAGTTTCGCTCCTGTGCCTGACGCTCCCGTCGGTCCAGACTATGTGCTCGGTCCTCTTGATTCCCTCTCAATCCATATTTGGAATGTCCCGGATCCGAATTTGAATCGAAGTTACATCGTGCAAGTTGAGCGCGACGGCATGATCGTCATCCCTCAGATCGGAGCCATTCCTGTCGGCGGACTGACCTTCTCGCAAGCTGAGAGAGCCATTACGAGCCGGCTTGGGGCTCATTTGAAACGTTTTGAAGTCCATGTGGCGATGGCCAGGCTGCGCACGATCAAAGTGTATGTGGTTGGCGAAGTCGTCAGGCCCGGCGCATATGAAGTCAGTTCGCTGGCAACTGTGTCGAATGCGATCTATGCTGCCTGCGGACCGGCGCGCTCCGGGTCGTTACGACAGGTTCGTCTGGTCCGAGAAAGCCAGGTGGTGGCCGAAGTCGATTTCTACCAATTTCTGATGGGAGGGGATCGACGGAACGATTCCAGGCTTCAGTCCGGTGATGTGATCGTGGTGCCGCCGCTCGGTCCGGTAGCTGCGATCAGCGGTGCAGTGAAACGGGCTGCTATTTATGAGCTCAGGCCCGGCCTGAGATTGATTGATCTTCTTCAGTTAGCCGGAGGGCTCACTCCTCTTGCTAATCATCAACGCTGCCAACTCTTCCGTCTCGATCCCGAAAAGGGACGTATCATCATAGATGTGAATCTCAGCGTAATCACCGAAACCAAGGGAAAAAAGCGGCCGGCAGGCCCCGGAGTCGATTTGGTGATGCACGACGGGGATTATGTCCGTATCGGCTCCATGCCGACGCAGGTGACAAACGTCGTGACATTAGCCGGTGCCGTGAAAAATCCAGGCCCTTACGAATTCAAACCGGGCATGGAAGTGCGCGATCTCCTCAAGCCCGATCAGTTGACGGTCGATGCCTATCTGGACAGTGCGGAACTTATTCGCACCGATCCGCTCACCTATCAGACCCAGGTGATTTCTTTCAGCCCCAGGGTACTGTTCGAGGACGAGAAAGCCGAAAGTCTGTTGCTGCAGCGCATGGATCAGATCGTGATCGGCAGCCAAATGCGCCCGCCCAACGTCGTCTTGGTGGAGGGCGAGGTGAAAAGGCCGGGCCATTTTACGCTTGAGACCGGAGAGCGTTTGAGCTCCGTGCTCAAACGAGCCGGAGGATTTACCGGCAACGCGTTTCCGGAAGGGATTATCTTGGTCCGCGAATCGGTTCGGAAAAGGCAACAGGCGGAACTCGAACGTTTTATCGCTTCAGAGAAACAGCGGTTGACGGCTCAGTCCGCCAGCTTGG
>NZ_CDLUDY010000261.1:0-5176 GCF_975968855.1 Petrachloros mirabilis | reverse complement strand
GACGCTACTGATCCGGAGGGGTTACGAGCGGTCGTGCCTACAGGCCGATTGCGGGAACCGCTGTCGGCTGCAGGACGTGCGACGGTGATCCTGATAACAAGAGCTGATGATGCTGCGCAAGTGACAGAGGTCACTCAGCGCTTGTATAAGGCTATCGGATCTCGTTTCGAGCCAGTGGAAGCCATATTTCGGCCGGACGCTCTTGTTTCCGTAAAGACGGGAGAGGAGCACCCTTCTTCATGGTGTTGCGGCAAGAGAGCCCTGCTCTGTAGTGGAATCGGCCATGCAGGCTCGTTTCGATCTCTGTCAGAAAGAATGGGTCTTTCCGTGGTTGAAGAGATTCGGTATGTTGATCATCATCGCTACACTCCTGGCGATATCGATCGCCTGCGCAAGAAGGTTGACGAGCTGAAGGCGGATTTGGTGGTGACGACGGAAAAGGATGCAGGAAAGGTAGAGCCCTTGCTCTCCCCGGGTGACGATAACTGGTGGGCCGTCAGGCTCACCACTGAATTGGCGGTCGGTGAAGATCGCCTTCGCTCCGTCATTATGGAAACTTTGGCCGCCAAGCAGGTGATACCCTGTGCGTAGCGGAACGCCGAAGAATATTCTTGTACGTGGGCCAAATTGGCTTGGTGACGCCGTGATGTGTGAGCCGGCTCTTCGAGGGCTCAGGCAGATAGCACCGGAGGCGAAGATCTCAGCTCTTGTAAGGCCGTCGGTAGCAAGCTTATTCAAGGAACACCCGGCGATCGATCAAATTATTCCTTATGAAGACAAGGGGCGCCACGCGGGTCTGACGGGAAAATGGACGCTGGCTCAAGAGCTGAGAAGAGCAGATTTCGATTTCGCGCTGTTGTTTCAGAACGCCTTTGAAGCGGCCTTCTTGTCCTTTATAGCCAGAATTCCGCGTCGGTATGGTTATGCCACAGACGGCAGAAGTCTTTTCCTCTCAGATCCGATAGTCGTGCCCGATCGCCGATCTCATGTGCACCAAGTCGAATACTATTGGAATCTCTTAAGACCGATGGGTTTGACCGATGGACCTCCTTCTCCGGAGCTCTTCCTTACGCAAGAAGAAGAACGTGAGATGGCTGGACGTCTTGAGCGGGCCGGGATTTCTCCCGCGGATCTTGTAGTCGGTGTCAACCCAGGTTCCACCTATGGCGGAGCGAAACGGTGGTTGCCCGAAAGGTTTGCGGAATCGACTGACCGATTATGTCGGATATTGAGTGAATCGGCGGGCAAAGCGGTGTCGGTAGTCATTCTGGGATCAAAGGGGGAGGAACAACTTGGCCGTGAAATCGCGAGAGGGCTTTTGGCACAGTCAGCGGTGTTGTCCGGGATGACAACCATTCGCGAGTTGATGGCCGTGCTTAAACGGTGTGCATTCCTGCTGACAAACGACACGGGCCCCATGCATATCGCTGCGGCGTTTCAGGTTCCAGTCGTCGCAGTCTTCGGACCGACCGACTGGCGGACCACTTCACCATATGGAAAGAACCACGCACTTGTGCGTCAGCCGGTCGACTGTGCCCCCTGTTTACAGCGTGAATGCCCGATCGATCATCGATGTATGACAGGGATTTCGGTTGATCAGGTCGTTGAGGCAGCGGAGAAACTTTTTGGCTCTATGCGGGAGAAGAGAAGCGAGAGACTTCCGGTGGACGCTTCTATGCCGGTACCAGGCCCGTTGCCGCGTACCCCGTTGAACGGTGTCACTGTTTTTCTTGACCGTGATGGGACATTGAACTACGACCCGGGCTTCGTGACTTCGGCTGCTGAGTTGAAACTGTTGCCGGGAGTATCATCGGCCTTGGCCCGTCTCAAGGCCGCCGGTGCAAAGTTGATTGTTGTCACGAATCAATCCGGTGTCGGGCGCGGTATGTTCACGCTGAAAGAACTGGAAGCCATTCATGCGAGGCTGCAGGGGTTGCTGGAGCAGGAGGGCGCGGTTCTCGACGCGATATATTTCTGCCCTCACCATCCGGACGATGGGTGTCGTTGTCGCAAGCCTGGCAGGGCGATGGTCGATCGGGCTGTCGCGGATTTGCACCTGGATCTTCAGCGCTCGTATCTCGTTGGGGATCATGTGAGAGACATGCAATTAGCGAAGATGGTTGGAGCGAGAGCCATCCTGCTTACGACAGAGCCAGTCGATGCACAGGCGTTGGAAATGCTACGGGTTGAACAGGCAATGCCGGATAAGGTAACGAAGTCGTTGGTGGAAGCAGCAGATTGGATCTTTCAGGATGTCGCGCAGAATAGCCAGTCATCTGTCACGACACGCTAGCCGCAACGGGCGAATAGTAACAAGGTTGAAAATGGAGATGAGGTGATGGCTGACTATCGCCACATCCTGCTCATCAAGCCGAGTTCACTCGGTGATATCGTGCATGCCATGCCGACTGTGGCTGCCTTGCGTCATGCATACCCGTCCGCTACTGTAACGTGGCTGGTCAAGCGCCAGTGGTCCGGGCTTGTCGAGCGAATAAATGGAGTCGATCGGGTTTGGGCGGTTGGTTCAGGTTTGAAAGGCTGGCTTTCTCAAGTGCCGGCTCTGCGAGCCGAAAAGTTCGACGTTGCCGTCGACTTACAGGGGCTGTTTCGAAGTGCGACGACGGCGTGGTTGAGCGGGGCACCTCGTCGAATCGGGTTTGCAAATGCGCGTGAAGGCGGGGCCTGGTGGTATAACCAACGCGTTTCCGTTTCGACAACGGAGATGCATGCGGTTGATCGCTACCTGTTGGTGGCGGAGGCGATGGGGGCAAAATCTGGTCATGCGGAATTCTCTTTTCGGGTTCCTCAATCCGATCACGAACACGTCGACCGTCTCTTGCGTCTATCAGGTCTTGCCCCGGGGGCGAGATGGGTGGCCATGACTATCGCGGCCAGGTGGCCGACGAAACGATGGCCCGCGTCGTCGTTTGCGGCTCTGGCGGATCGGCTCAACACAGAGGGTTCCGGTCCTGTGCTATTTCTTGGAGGACCTGATGAGCGTGCGGATGTCGCGGCGGTGAAGAGCATGATGAAGACAAATGCGATCGACCTTGCCGGAGCGCTCCCGATTGAGTACTTGCCGGCTTTATTAGGCAAGGCGGCGGCGCTTATTACGAATGATTCCGGTCCTATGCATATTGCCGCGGCAGTCGGCACGCCGGTGGTTGCGCTGTTCGGCCCGACAAGTCCCGTACGGACCGGCCCGTACGGACCTGGTCACAGGGTTTTGACTCATGAGATCTCTTGCCGCCCTTGTTTCCGTCGTTCCTGTGCCAACGAGCAACGGCTTGCCTGCCTGACAAACATCACGCCGGATCAGGCTGCTGCTGCCTTTAGAAGCCTCCAACATCGGCCCAAGGCGAAGCCTTCGTGAACATTTTCATCGCGGAATCCAGTACGGCGGTCGGGGGACAGGAATTGGCGGTGTTGCTCCATGCAGAAGGGTTAATGAAGCGTGGGCACCGATTGTTTCTGATTCTTGAACCGGGAAGCCCGATTGCGAAAATGGCGGTTGAGAGGAACCTGCCTGTTGCACTGATGTCGATGCGGCGATCTCGGTATCCTCAGGCGATACTCGCCATGCGACGCCTGTTGCAGCGTGATCGGCCTGCGATACTTCAGGTCAACAGTTCCCGGGACAGTTGGATTGGGTCCATTGCGGCTCGATTGGTTCGGTCAAGGCCGAAGGTCATACGGATTCGACATATTTCGACGCCGCTGAATCGCAATCTGACCACGCAGCTGCTTTATCGCGGCTTGGTCGATATGGTGGTCGTTACCGGCGGGGAACGGACCAGACGTGGTCTTATCGAACGGGACGGATTAGCCGCCGACCGGGTTGCGGCGTTTCCAATCGGACTTGATGTCGAATACTTTCACCCCGCGCCTCCCGATCCCGATCTTCGGCACGAACTCGGCCTGACGAACGGCCAGCTCCTAGTCGGCTTGATTTCGTATTTACGAACGTATAAGGGGCATGAATATTTTATCGATGCGGCCGGACGGATCGCGACGAAACGGGAGGACGTCACCTTCATCATTGTGGGAGAAGGTCCTGAGGAACAAACAATCCGCAGACTCATTGAGCAACGTCAGTTGACCTCACGGATCAGGATGCTGGGGTTTCGAGACGATCTTTTGAACGTGTTTCGGTCGTTGGATGTCTTTGCCATTCCGTCTGTGGAGGGGGATACGATTCCTCAAGTGCTCATGCAAGCACTGGCCATGGGAATACCGGTAGTTTCAACAACGGTCGGCTCGATTCCCGATGTCGTCATCGACGGTGAGACAGGGTTCGTTGTTCCTCCGCGCGATTCAAGCGCCCTGGCCGAAAAAATCCTCGCCTTATTGGACAATCCAGAACTTCGACATCGTATGGGAGCCAAAGGAAGGGCATTGGTCGAAGCCTCTTATTCGATCGAGAAGATGTTGGATCGAATGGAGGGCGTCTATCAGAGCCTCGTCGGTGCCGTGAAAATCATGCGATAGAATACCTTGCGTAGTTATGTAGAATTCTGGCCAATGGTGCGTATGCCTACCTGGTCGTTTAAAGAGAATCTGGTGTTTTGGTGGGTGCTGTTTCTGGCGATCCAGCAGATGGAGCGCTACTTTCTGCTCCCAGAAGTTATGGTGACGGAATTCCCTACAACGAGTGTGCTCGCGAAGACACTCTTTACCGGGTTTCGCGCGGATCTGATTACAGCGAGTATTGCCGTACTATTGGTTTCTGGATTCGCCGGTATATGGAGGGGGCTGTGTTGGATGCGAGCCAGTTTCCTGCGCAGGACAAACCAGGCCGTCTCCGGCTGGCGTTGGAGTTTCGTTGCAACTGGAACCGTCACCGGACTGTTTCTGATAGTCCTTTTACTTGTTGATGTTGGGTATTACCACTTCAACCAGCAGCGATTGAATTTCGTCTTCTTCGAGTATGTTGGCGATTTGATGACGCAACTGCAAGAGAACGGGCTTCAGGGGTCTCAAGCGGCCGAGCAAACCGGCGCGGAAGTGCACAATAGCGGAAAGTGGGCCGGAATGGTACTGGGCTTTCTTCTGTTAGAAGCGACAGCCATTGCATTGTGGGGGCTGTTGTTCGCGCGATTCGTACGACCTGCGCTCAGTCGGTTCAATCAAGGGCTCGTGCCAGCTCCAAACGTGATCTTGCTCGTCGGATTTGTAG
>NZ_CDLUDY010000260.1:0-3989 GCF_975968855.1 Petrachloros mirabilis | reverse complement strand
AAAGTCGAAGAAGGCCCGGATGTTGAAACGGGGCCCAGTATCCACGAGGTTCTCAATTAGGCGTAACGTCACGTCACGTGTAGAATTTTCTCAGCAAGAGGCAAATATTATGAGCGAACCACCCAAAACCAGACCCAAAGTTCCTGAAGGCAAGGCGCGTTTCCTGACAACCCGTCAGAAGGAACCCAACGAGAAGGGTTTTGTCGGGTATGAAACGACCTGGGAGCCGTTTCAGAAAGAGGTCCCGTACACGACCCCGAAGAAACCGTAAGCGCCCCGGCGACAGTCATATCGCACGAGGCGCCAGTGACGCGGGCGTCATGATGTAGTGCACCACCCACATTTCGCTTCTTTCGCCTGACGGCGAAAGCCGCAAACGGCTCTACATGGTTGCTGGAAGCCCCATTTGAATGGAATTTGAGATCCGTCATTTCCGCCGGCCAGTTCAGCACGGGGCCAGAAAAAATCTCAATCAACCCAGTGAGATAACGTGTTTGAAGTAATGCGCATTGCGCTGTAATCTAAGTACCGTTCTTGATTTTGTCGAACAAGCGGATTGCTTTTATCCGCATAGAGGGTGGGGCAAAAGGGGGGTGTATAAGTGTCACAAGTGAATACGATTGGCGTTGTCGGCGCGGGAACCATCGGTAACGGTCTTGCTGTTGATTTAGCCAGATTCGGATACGATGTAATCCTTAACGACCTCACGGACAAAGAACTAGAACAGTCTGCGCAAACGATTCGATCGGATCTCAGAACCTACCGCATGCTCGTCCCTGAGTATCGTGAAGCAGACGACGAGGATATCCTTGGCCGGATAACCTTTAGCTCCAATCTTGACGCGATGGTTGACGCGGACTTCATCATCGAGAACATCGTGGAAGACTACCACGCGAAGGCTCGACTCTACGAACAACTCTCGACAATCTGTCGCAACGAAACCTTTTACGCCGTTAATACATCCTGCATCTCGATCACCAGGCTGGCAAACCACATCAAAGATCCCGAAAAAATGCTCGGCATGCACTTCATGAATCCGGTCCCGGTCAAGAAGATTGTCGAAATGATACGAGCCGAGCGCACTTCCGAAGAAACCATTGAAACCGCGCTTGCTCTGGTAAAGCGGCTTGGCAAAGACCATGTACTGGTTAAAGACCTTCCCGGCTTCATATCCAACCGCGTCATGATGCTTGCGGTAAACGAATGCGCATTTATCTTACAGGACGGAGTAGCTGAAGCCGCTGATGTCGATAAATTATTCAGGCTTGGTTTTGGACATAATATGGGGCCGTTGGCCACGGCCGACCTCATCGGCCTCGATACTGTGCTTAACTCCATACTTGTTCTTTTCGACGAATACAAAGATCCGAAATTTCGCCCCTGCCCTCTGCTGCAGAAGATGGTTGATGCCGGATACCTTGGCAGAAAAAGCGGCAGAGGCTTCTTCAAGTATTCCAAGTAGCAGGCCAACAGGTTTATAAGAGCAGCACCATGAAAGATCCCACCATTAAGTGCGTCATATGGGACCTGGACAACACCATTTGGGATGGGACTCTATTGGAGGATTCATCGGTTAGTCTCAAACCACGTATGGTGGAAATACTCGAAGAACTCGACCGGAGGGGAATTCTTCATTCCATCGCAAGCCGTAACGACTATGACCAGGCCATGGCCAAACTACAGGAGTTTGGTATTGCAGATTACTTCCTCTACCCGGAAATCCGATGGGATGCAAAATCCCTGTCGGTCCGCCTTATTCAGGAGCACTTGAATATTGCCTACGACACCCTCCTGTTTATCGACGATGAGCCTCTTGAACGAGACGAGGTAGCGGCTACCCATGATGATGTATGGTGCCTGGACAGCCGTCATTATCTTCAGCTGTTGGAAGAACCTCGACTCAAGCCCAGGTACATCACCCGCGACTCTGAATTGCGCCGGCGCATGTACCAGAGCGATATCGTGCGACGCAAGGAAGAGGAAGAGTTTGTGGGACCGAAGGAGAGTTTTCTGCGAGAACTCGACATGGTCCTCGAGATCACCGAAGCCCGGGAGGAAGACCTTGTCCGGGCCGAGGAACTCACTTTTCGAACCAACCAGCTCAATGCAACCGGCAAAACATACACTGTAGAATCACTTGATGCCATGCGTAAAGATGGCCGCCACAAAATCCTCGTCTGTGAGCTTACCGATAAGTATGGAAGCTACGGAAAGATCGGATTGGCGGTGCTGGAGCTGGCAAAAGATGTATGGAATCTGAATCTTCTGTTGTTTTCCTGTCGTGTCATGTCAGCAGGAGTAAGTTCAATCTTACTCTCCTTACTAAGAAACGCAGCCAGGGACAGTGGTGTTCGGCTGACAGCAGATTTCAATGACACCGGCCGAAATCGGATGATGCGTATATCATACATGGTGGCCGGTTTTGTAGAGAAAGAACAACGAGATAATGGAATCACCCTATTGGAAAACGATCTAACAGATATCCCCCCTGTCCCGGATTACTGCAAAACCATCAGCAAAGTATCATGGAGTGCATGGTGAGAGAAAAGATCCGCAGCATCATTGAGGATAACTTGAAAATATTCGACTCGGACGTGGAGTTCAGCGATGAGGACCACATCTTCCGCCAGGGCTTCGTCGACTCACTATTCGCAGTCAAGTTGCTCGCCTTCCTCGAGCAGGAATTCGACATCAAGATCGGAAATGAAGATCTGAATATCGAGAACTTTCATTCCGTCAACAAGATTATCAGTTTCGTCGAAAACAAAAAGCAACCGAGCGAGGGCAGCAGGCTGTCTTGAATATCGAGCTTGACAAGCGGCAAAGTGAAATCATAGACGGTGCGACTGAGTTCGCTCGCACCGTTCTGGCTCCACGGGCAGGAGAAAATGATGAGCGTGGCGCCTTTCCTGAAGACCTGGTCAGACAAATGGGCGAGCGAGGATACCTCGGCGCTACAATCCCGGAAGAGTACGGCGGACTGGGTCTCGATCCGGTAGCCTACGGACTGCTGGTCGCCGCTATAGAAAAGGGAGATTGCAGTGCAAGCAGGCTGCTTACCGTGCACCTCGCACTCGCAGCCGAGACCATTCTGAAGTGCGGATCGGAAGAGCAGATTCAAAAATGGATCCCCTCCATTGCACGCGGGGAAACGATTTGTGCTTTCGGTCTCACCGAGCCAGATCACGGATCAGATGCGGCCGGCATCGAGTGTGCCTATAGCGACCTTGGTGATGAGTTCCGCCTTAACGGGCACAAGCGCTGGATTACCTTTTCTGGTATCGCGGATCTATTCCTGATCATCGCGCGCGATGAAAATGCCATGTCAGCCTTCCTGGTCGAAAGGGATCGAGTCGGTGTTGAAGTGAAACCTCAACATGGCCTGATGGCAGGTAGAGCCTGTCACATCTCGGAGATCATCCTGCGTGATGTCGTGATACCGAAGGCGAACCTCATCGGACAAGCTGGTCAGGGATTTACATTTGTGGCAAATACTGCCCTGGACTATGGGCGTTACTCGATTGCCTGGGGTGGAGTAGGCCTCGCGGAAGCCGCCCTCGATGCGATGGTGTCCTATTCCAAGAAACGCAAACAGTTCGGAGAAAAAATAGGCACCTTCCAGTTGGTTCGCGAAATGATTGCCGAGGCGGTTTCCCGCCTTTACGCCGCCAAAAGTCTTTGCCTGAGGGCTGGCGAAGCGCGCAAATCAGGAAATCCAGACGCTGTCATCGAAACCACGATCGCCAAGCATTTTTCAGCAACGACTGCTTTTCGCACGGCTTGCGATGCGGTCCAGGTTCACGGCGGAAACGGCTTCAGCAATTCCTATCCAGTTGAACGCTACATGCGTGAAGCAAAGGTGCTGGAGGTGATTGAAGGCACTTCGCAGATTCAGCAGCTGGTTATATCGCTACATGGGTTGCGACGCTACGGGCGCCCTTGATTTTGTTGCCCAGCGCTAATCCTCCGTTTGAATGAGTGCGGTGTTT
>NZ_CDLUDY010000259.1:0-5555 GCF_975968855.1 Petrachloros mirabilis | reverse complement strand
TACTGCCTCTCGAACGAATCCAGGCCTCACACGGACACAGTCGGCTCTATTGTCACCTTCGTTTTCATCGAATTCGCGATCAGGCAGGCGGCTTCGGCCTTCTGGATGACCTCATTCGCCTTGGCACCATCCGATTCTGAACGCAGGATAATTCGGGGGCGAACGGTGATGGTCGTAAACTGGAACTTTCCCTCCACCAACTCCAGGCAACCCTCCGCTTCGCTCGTATATGACACGAACGCGAGGCCCGTCCGTTCCGCGAAAGCCAGAAACGTCGTCATGGTGCAGATTTCTACGGAAGCGACAAACAGGTCTTCGGGCGACCAGATCCCTTCGTGCCCCTTGAACTCGGGAGGAGTCGCCACCTCCACGTCGGGCTTCCCCGTGCAGGACATGGTCCCCTTTCGCTGCTCCGTCCACTTCACACTCGTGTGATAGGTATACGTCTTCGGCCTTGGTTCCATAACAGCCTTTCCTCCCAGTTTATTGTTCCCCAAAATGTTTCACTTTTTACTTTTTACCATTCACGTCTCACGGCTTGATATAGACCCATCCCGCCTCTTGGAGTTCCATCAGCCGCACCATGGCCGGAACTGTCCAGGCGACCTGGTCGATCAAATCGCTTTTCGTAATGTTCATGGCCTTCATCGTATTGGAACAGGCCGTATAACTGACGCCATACTGTCCGTAAAGTCGTTCAAGTTCCTCTCCGAGCTTGGTCTCCCGCTTCATAAACAGCTTGAGTCCGGTCCCGTGCACAACTAATTCCACCTTCACCCCATCCCCTCCCAACTCCTGATAGAGATGCTTGATGTTGTTCAATGCGCCTCTTTGAACCAGTTCGTCACCTGAATTCACATGTATGACGACCTGATGGCGACTCTCAACTCCCCTTTGTCGTTCACCTCCCTCACAAACCGCAGCGGAGGCAACCATCATCACTGTGCACAAGCAGACCGACGGCACGAATCGTGTCCACATACGTCCGTCCTCCTCGGAATGTTATGAAGTTTTGCCGATCAATTGTTGAATGAGTTGAAGCATCGCCCAGAGCAGAAACAGACTGTAGACGGAACCAAAAAACCATGGGAAGCTCACGGCCCGATGGCCCCACCAGCGACGGTGCTGGCGAAAAGCCCAATTCGGTTCGAAGACAGGCGGGATGTTCTCCGCATCTTGAATCGGCTGCCGCTGTTCATGCAGTTGGTGGAGGGCGGTCAGAAGTTTTCCCCCTCCCCACTGCGACGCCTGTTCTATGCCCCTCAACCGCCACTCCCACAGGGCATTCTGGCCGGAAAAGCGGCCGAGCACGATGGCCATCTGCCAGCAAAGCATAATGCCGAACACGGACAGCAGGATGATCAGCAGCGTAAAGGGAAAGGACAGCGATTCGCGGGACACGAGCAAGCCGATCACCGCCACAAAAATTGAGTTTGCCGTCAGGTAGTCGGACAGCATCGTGTGATAGTCACGCACCCCCGACGTCCAGAGTGTGAGCAGATGCTCGTACGTCGTGTCTAATGAAGATGCTTCTGGCTTTATCGGTTGTTCCATGGAAGCCCTTTCTACTCTCTCCACCCTTGAACCCAATCACCCAGATAATGAGCAATGGCGACCACACACAGAGCAATGAGAAGGTGCTCAGCGATGACTTTCCACGGGCGGATCTGTTGTGCGCGCGCAAGAAAGTAACTCAGTACCGCGAGAAGCAAGAAACCCCACAGCAGGCTAAGGACAATCGCCATCTGGAGCGAAACCAGTAGGACCGGCACAACAAATGTCAATGCGATGAGCAGCTTTGCGCCGAACGTTGCGGCTGTGGATTCCCAAATGTAAAGAGGCGGTCCGCTGTTCTTCGACTCCTCAGCGAGATGGATACCCATCGCGTCCGACAGAGCATCAGCCACGGCGATGGTCAGAATCCCTCCTAGGACGACGTTGCGCGAGTGCGTGCCCGCATGAAGGCCGACCATGAGTCCTAATGTCGTGATGACGCCGGACGTGAGCCCGAAACTAAGCCCGGTTCGCAGCGACGGTCTCATTTCAACACGCCGCCCTCTCCGGTTGTGTTACACAGCCCGCCACCCACGATGTCACATCCCCAAGCAGTTTAGCCAGAGCCTGATTCGCCGCCTGCGCACCTCCGTATGCGTCTTCGCTCGGCGCAACCTGTACAGCCTCGAAACGCCGCGCACCAAGGGGGCGCCCCTCCAGAAGGCGAACCAGCTGGACTCTCCAGGAAATCCTGACATGACTCGGCACCTCGAGAAACTCTTGTACCAAGACAAGACTGGAGACATCGATCCGATAGTCAGCGCGAAGGACAGTGGGTGCCGTCACAACCACGCCCCATAACGGAGCCTGCTCAAATGCGGCGACCAGAAGAGGGCTCAGCATCCGTACGGGAGTATCGGCCCACTGGCTGGTGGAAAAATAATTGAGTTCATAAGGCCTTGTTCGATAGGCGATCCTCTGCGTATCGAATCCCGGATCCGACTGCGGCAGACTGATGAGCAACACAGGACCTTTATCACCGATCGTCCGAGCGTCCGGCAACGGTGATTCAGAGAACGGATTCAACTGATACGTGTGAAGCGGCAGGGATTCTGCACGAGGCATCAAGCAGCCTGTGGTTGCTACCAGCAATCCCAGCACGATAACCACTACGCCGTTTCTTTTCATTTGTTGTCCTATTCTCCAGGCCCCCGCGGCGCTGGCGTTCGCCCGAACAGCAACGCGTTGGGTTCCCGTTCGATCTCACTAGCAACACGTTGCAGTGTGGCAGTGAGGCGTCTCAACTCTCCCACTAACAGGCTTAGTTCCGGGAGCGTCTGTCGGGAGAATTGTTCGATTTCCGGTTTCGTCTCGTTCACGACGCTCCCCACGGCCTTGCCGGTCCGAGCCAGTTCATCCGTCAGCCTCTGAATGGCCAAGGCGCTCTTGTTCACACGGCCGAGCAACAGAGGGATCTGCTCATTGAGCGACGCGGCCATCCTGGCCAGACTCTCCCCTGTTTGCGCCGCTCCGGACAATCCGTGTTCCAGCTGCGTCCTATGAGCTGCGACGGTTTGTGCCGCTTCAGACAAATCCTTCATCGTCTGTTTGAACCTCGCTCGATTCTCTTCATCCATCAGATCCGAGACACTCCTTGCCACGGTATCGAGGTCTTCCAATAATTTGGTCAGCCCCTTCTCCGAGAGCAGACGCGAAATCGCTTCATCGAGCCGGAAGAACAACGAAGGTCCGGTCTTGATCACCGGATACTCCTGGCCTTCCGTCGCTTGGAGAGGCGGGGCATCACGGCTACCACCGGTCAGGTTGAGCGTGGCCAGACCGGTCAATCCTTGAGTCTCAAGGACAGCGATAGTGTCGGTCTTAATCGGTGTCCCGCGAGCAATGTCAAGAACGAGACGCACTTCCTCTGGATTTTCAGGATTTAAGGCAATATCCTTCACGCGTCCAACGTCCACGCCTCTGTATTTCACCGTCGAATTAACGCTCAACCCCGCGACCGACTCACGCATGAACGCATGGTACCGATCATAGGCATCCCTGAAATCCGTCTTCCCCAGCCAGAGGACACCAGCAAGAATGGCCGCTCCGAGCACGGCCATAAACAACCCGACGATGACGTAGTTCACTTTCGGTTCCATACCCGTTGCTCTTTTGCCGCACGCCCACGCGGACCGTTGAAATATTCATACACGAGCGGATTCTCCGACCGAGACAGCTCTTCCATTGTCCCGATACCCAACACCTTTCCGTTCCCGAGCACAGCCACCCGGCTCGCAATGCGCCAGAGCGAATCGAGATCGTGCGTCACCATGACCACTGTGAGACCCAACACATTCTTGAGATGGAGCACGAGGTCGTCAAAGGCCGCGGCGATGATCGGATCGAGGCCAGCGGTCGGCTCATCGAGAAACAATAGTTCCGGGTCCATCACAATCGCCCGGGCGAGCGCAGCCCGCCGCCTCATGCCCCCGCTCAATTCGCTGGGATATTTCCCCGCGCTGTCAGGCGGCAGGCCGACCATCGCAACTTTGAGGGCAACGATATCTTGAATGAGTTGCGGGCTCAGATTCGTATGCTCCCGCAACGGCACAGCCACATTTTCCGCCAGAGTGAGCGAACTGAATAAGGCCCCGTGCTGGAACATCACGCCGAAACGGCGATGGAATCCTCTCCCCTCGGGTTCCTCTAACTCTCGACTGTCGATTCCGAAGAGTCTGACGGATCCCGCTGAAGGTGTCAGTAGGCCGATGATTTCCCGCAGTAACGTGGATTTCCCGGAACCATTTCCGCCGGCAATGGCAAAGATCTCGCCGCGGTCGATCGACAAACTGATGTCGTCATGCACGACTGACGCCCCAAACCGCGTCGTGACATGATCGACCTCGATCACCGGCACCGTTGTAGCCACCGAACGCGTCGTCGTCACAAGTTCCACCAGTTGAGGAGAATGGAGCAAATTGCATCGAATACGATGACCAGGAAAATGCTCTGGACCACGCTGAGCGTCGTGTGCCGCCCGACATCCATCACGCCCCCTCGTATTTGGAAACCCTGATAACAGCCGACCAACGCGATGATTGCCGCAAAGAAAGGCGCTTTCCCCAATCCGATGAGAAAATGACGCACAGAGACCGCTTCCTCAAAGCGATCGATGAACTCGGTAAAGCTCACGTTCAACTGACCTGACGCAATCAACATGCCCCCGAAGATGCCTAACCCGTCTGCATAGACTGTCAACAGCGGAAGGGCGATGACAAGAGCGAACAATCGAGGTAACACGAGCAGATTTATGGGCGAGATGCCGAGCGTGCGGACCGCGTCCAGCTCCTCCGTCACTTTCATCGTCCCGATCTCTGCAGCGTAGGCGGAGCCGGACCGGCCGGCGATCAAGATCGCAACGATCAACGGAGCGATTTCCCGCAGCAACGAGATGCCGACCAGATCGACGATGTAAATATTCGTCCCGAATTTTCGCAGCTGTTCTGCACCTTGATATGCGATCACGACCCCCACGAGAAATGTCAACAATCCCGTGATCGGTAACGCCCGAACGCCGTCCAATTCGATCACCCGAAGTAAGGCACGCCATCGGATTGATCGAGGGCATCGCAGCGTACGGATAAACGACACCGTGCTCTCGCCGAGAAAAGCCAGCCCGCGAATGATCGAATTCCCATGACGCCGAAGGGTCCGATCGAGGCGGTCACGCCATCCGACGCCCCGACCGGCCGCCTCATGTCCTGCCCGCGCCCATTGCGACGACACGAGTCGAAGAAGATCGACGAATTCAGGACGGAGCCCTTCAAGTGCCGATTCGCAGCCTCGACGCCTCGCCAATTCGATGTTCTCGTACAGCAGAAGCGCTCCACCTGTGTCCATCGCTGTAATCCGGCTGGCGTCGTAGACGATCCGCTTCGCCTGAGGCCATCGCAGCGCCGCGCCTTCGTGCTGGAGTTCCGCGAGATTCGGAAGCGTCCACTGCCCCTGGCAGTGAATTATGTCGTCACGAACCGAAATGGAGGCCTGCAATTTCCCCATCG
>NZ_CDLUDY010000258.1:0-7235 GCF_975968855.1 Petrachloros mirabilis | reverse complement strand
TACAGAATGTACCCTGTCACGCTCGGGTCTGGGACCGCGTTCCAAGCTAAGGACAACGTGACACTTCCTGTGGCGCTTAAAGGTGCGCCTGGCGAGATGAGGGGGCCATTCAGATCTTCGCCGCCAGGACCACATGCCGGGAGAATGCAAGACGCAATAAAGATTGTAAGGGGGAGGATACGGGTGCGAATGGCAGTGCCATTCACGATGGCTAGTTTCCGAATATTTTCAAGGCACGAGGGTACCGAGAACACAAACATCACGAGCAATGCTTCCTCTCTCAAGAAAAGCTAATTGCAAAGTTGAGGGATTCGGTTGAAGCGAGAAGTGAAAGGTACCCGCTGCCGAACACATCGGGCTAGAGGCTCAGCAAGCGGCATGCCTCGTGTTAAAATGTGTAATTAATTATATATATTAATAAGTTAGAAGTTATTTATAAAGCTTGTCTTTAGGGGGAAATAAGGTAGGAAGTTGCCTCCATACGTAGTCCGTTTTTGAACAAGGTTGGGAAATTGCCGGTGTAATAGGTGATGTAAGTCGTGTTGGATCCTGGCCGGAGACTCTGACGAGAATCGGGAGGAAAAGGCAGCTATGATTTATGGCGGCATAATGGCCTGAAGGGCCTCACAACTGGGTGGTGTGGAGCGGACCGTGAAGACGCAGGGCTGAAAATTTCAAGCTGGCGCGGGTCGCTCTCGAAAGAATCGATACAACAGATAAGCGTTGATCCCGACAACTATGGAGAGGATGCCGTACGTCGTGAAAGGTGAGGCTAGATTCAATTCTCCCAATACGCGAGAAAGTCCAAACCCTACAATGAGGCCATCGAACGCCATGCAGATGCGCCTGAACATTTCAGGGTCCATCCAACGAATGAGGAAGGTCCCAAGAGGAATTCCGATGAGGACGCTTGGTACGATATACGGAATAATCTCCATGCTCCCTGCGCTGTACAGTCCAATGAAGTAATACGCGATTCCGGTTACGACTGATTCCGCGACTCGGATGACGCCCAGCGCAGCGCGAAAGTCTTGTTTCGCATAACCTTGATTGTTAAACAACAGCGCAAGTGGAGGTCCTGAGATTGTCGTGACCGAGTACAGTGTCCCAATTCCAATTCCAAACGGAACAGCAATGGTTTTCTCTGACTGAATAGGTTTTCGGATTCCTGCAGCCTGGAGCAAGATAAGTGGAAGCAGGAAAAAGTATGTCACGAATTTCACCCAAGCTGGATGAATGAAAGAGAGAATATAGCTCCCGATGCCGACGCCGATGACGAGGCCGATGAGTATCGGTGCGACGCGCCACCAGATACTCGATATGCTGCGACGGTTGATGAACAGCACGTAACTGTTGATGACGAGTTCGACGAGCACGAGGGCGGGATTCAAGATTCGATTTGTATAAAAGAGTAAGGCTACGGGAACGGTGATAGAGGAGAATCCATAGCCCAGCGCACCATTGACCGTGGCGGCGGTGAACGTGATAAGGACGAGTACGACAAGATCCATAATCACCCTTTCTGGGGAGAGCCTGCGGCAAAATCGGCGAGCGTGTAGTGATCCAAGATTCCGGCAATGGCATCACGGACCGTACTCATGACCTGTTGGACGGGGCAGGATGTCTTATCGGCGTACGGACAATCGTTGCACTTTTGGTAGGCGGTCTTGCTGACGCAGGCAATGGGAGCCAATGGTCCGTCAAGAATACGGATCACTTGACCCAAGGTAATCTGGTCAGGCGGTTTCATTAACCTGTATCCCCCGTTTACGCCACGTCGACTGGAAAGCAGCCCTGCTCGTTTGAGTGAGAGGAGAATTTGCTCGAGGAATTCGATAGGGATGCCCTGGTGTGAGGCGATTGCTTGCCTTTGAAGGGTTGCGTTCCCATGAGCTTGCGTAAGTTCGAGGAGCGCTCGCAAGGCATATTCGCTTTTCTTTGACAGTTTCATGTGAGAAAAGACAAAACACGAGTAAGTTAATCAAGTTTAACAAGAATAAAATGGTGATTGTGAGATAGTCAAGTCAATATACAAGGCAATGACTGGGAGTCTATATTGTCTTGGATTAACAATTTCAGCCGAACGGAGATGGCCGAAGATTCTATACAACTCATTGATCTGTGAGGCTGTTTCTTGACAGTTTCTACGTATTCCTGGTAGCTTCTGGCTCCTTTCTCGTGTGAGGACGACTACCCGTTGAATCAGAGGTTCAACTCCAAGTGACCTTCCAGGAACTGATCCTCACATTACATCGATTCTGGGCAGATCAAGGCTGTGTCATTCACCAGCCATATGATCTAGAAATGGGGGCGGGCACATTCCATCCTGCCACATTTCTCCGCTCCCTTGGGCCTGAGCCCTGGCGTGCGGCCTACCCGCAACCCTGCCGTCGCCCAACCGATGGCCGTTACGGTGAGAATCCGAATCGCTTGCAGCATTACTATCAGTATCAAGTCGTGCTCAAGCCTTCTCCAGACAATATTCAAGACCTCTATTTGGAAAGTCTCGCCCGGCTTGGCATTAATCCTAAACAGCACGATATCCGTTTTATCCAGGACGACTGGGAGTCTCCTACGCTCGGAGCCTGGGGGCTAGGATGGGAAGTTCGTCTAGACGGGATGGAAATTACTCAGTTCACATACTTCCAGGAAATCGGGGGCATCGAGTTGAGTCCGATAACGGGAGAGATTACATACGGGACCGAACGGATCGCGATGTACCTTCAGCAAGTGAACAATGTCTTCGACCTGGCCTGGACCGATCACATCAAGTACGGCGACATCCATCATGAGACGGAAGTGCAGTTCTCCCGCTACAATTTTGAAGAAGGCGATGTGAGCCTGCTTATGCAGGCCTTCCAGTCGTATGAAGGCGAGTGTAAGCGGTTGCTCGCGCGAACCGATAAGCGGCTGACCCTGCCGGCTTACGATTACTGCATCAAATCTTCGCATGTGTTCAACCTCCTTGATGCGCGCGGAGCGATCAGCGTAGCGGAACGGACTGGCTATATTGCCCGTGTTCGTGCCTTGGCCAGACAATGTGCGGAGCGATATATCGAAGAACGCACTGCCATGGGGCATCCGCTCATTGAACGTAGTAGGCCGACGAAGGGGCGTCGAGGCAAAGCAGAGGTTATCGGCCGGTAAGCTGTTGGCTATGAAGAAATCACCCACGAAGAAGCCCCACAAGAAACCAGCAGGACGAGCCGAATCGGGGGAACTCTTACTTGAAATTGGGACAGAGGAACTTCCCTATGAGTTTATTGAGCCAGCCCTGGATTCCCTCAAGCAAAATGTAGAGCGGGCGCTCGTGGAGGAAAGGCTTACCAGTCAATCCGTGAGGACATACGGGACGCCTCGGCGGTTGGTATTGGTAGTTACGGGACTTGCTACTCACCAGGCGCCTGTTGTCAAAGAGGCGATAGGGCCTTCGAAGAATGTGGCTTTTGATTCGACAGGACAACCCACCAGAGCAGCCATCGGTTTTGCGGCAGGCCAGGGAGTCTCGGTGGAAAATTTGCAAGTCCGGCAGACTCCCAAAGGCGAGTATCTTTTCGCTATCAAGCAGGATACGGGTCGCCCTACCAGGTCGGTCCTGGTCGATCTTCTTCCCCAGCTCATCGGGCAACTCTCTTTCTCGAAAGCCATGAAGTGGAATGAGACCGGCGTGCGTTTTGCCAGGCCGGTGCGATGGCTTGTTGCATTGTATAGTGGGCGTCCGTTACCGATAGAAGCGGCGGGGATCAAGGCAGAGGATCGTACGTTTGGACATCGTGTACTCGGAGGTGGCCGGTCGATCAGAGTTCGGGATTTTAAGAGTTACCGCCTGGGGCTTGAACGACATGGTGTGCTGGTTGAGCCGGATCTGCGCCGGACTGTCATTGAAGGGCAATTAGAAAAACTCTCTGCCAAGGCCGGTATCGCAGTGAATGCCGACGCTTCCTTGCTAGATCAAGCCGTCCATACGACGGAATGGCCATATGCGGTTCTGGGTAGTTTCAAACCGGAATATCTGGCCGTGCCGTCCGAAGTTCTGATGACCTCGATGAAGGAGCATCAAGGGTTTTTCTCGGTTCGCAATAAGAAAACGGGCCAGCTGGCGCCTTACTTCATCGCTGTAGCGAATAATCAGTTGAAAGATATGTCACTAATCAGGGCCGGAAACGAGCGAGTGCTGGCGGCGCGGTTGGCTGATGCCAAGTTCTTTTTTGACGAGGATCGTAAGACCAAATTGCAAGAACGAGGCAAAAAACTCAGCGGCGTCACGTTCCATCAAAAGCTTGGGACCATGGCGCAGAAACAAGAGCGGGTCAGGAGATTGGCACGATTCATTGCAGAACGGATTCCGGATAACGAAGGGGTGACGCAGGCCTGTGACCGAGCTGCGGTTCTGTGTAAAGCCGACCTGCTTACGGGGATTGTCGGGGAATTTCCGGAATTGCAGGGCATCATGGGCGGTGAATACGCGAAACACGAGGGAGAGCCCGAATCAGTCAGTCAGGCCATTCGTGAACAATACCTGCCTCGAGCACTCGAAGGGGAACTGCCCCAATCATCGCCTGGTCGGATTCTGTCGATGGCAGACAGGCTCGACTCCATCGCTGCGTTTTTCCATGTCGGCATGGTCCCGACTGGTTCTGAGGATCCTTTCGCCCTTCGTCGGCACGCCACGGCAATTGTCCGCATTCTGTTGGAAAGTCAATTGCGGTTGGACTTGAGTCCCGTCATTGATCAGGCGAGAGATGCAGTGCGGGAACAAGGGTTCAAATCGGTTCCCGATGATGAGGAGCAGGGGAAACGGCGGATTGTTGATTTCCTTTTTGAGCGGGTTCGTCACTATGGGCGAACGGTCCATGGGCTGCGCGAAGATGCCATGGAGGCGGTGTTGCGCTCAGCATCGACATCAAGCCTCGACCTCGTCGATCTGCTGCTCAAAATGAAGGCCCTGCAAACGGTGACGACGAAGCCGGAGTTCGATCCGTTGATCATCGGATTCAAACGCGCATCTCGTATCGTTGAGAAAGAACGTTGGGAGCGAAAGCCGGTTGTGCCAGCCCTATTTCAAGATTCAGCCGAGACAGAACTTCATCGGCAGATGGAGTCTTGCCGAAAAGATTTTGACCAGGAGATGTCCCAGGGCTGTTACGACTCGGCGTTGGAGGCGCTTGTTCGCCTCAAGCCCGCGATCGATGCATTTTTTGCGGGAGTCATGGTGAATACAGAAGACGCAGTTCTCAGGGGGAATCGCCTGTCGTTACTCAAAGATGTGGAGGAATTTTTCAAGTCGTTCGCCGACTTCTCGAAGATTATGGTACAAGGGAGCTAAGCGGAGCACGCGGGGTGATGCCTCCAGCCTTACCTCAAATGAATCAGCAGTCCGTTGAGGACAATCGGGCTGCAAAAATCCGTCGATATTCGATGGCAGTGACTATCGGGCTGATCGTGTTGTGTAACTGCATCCTCCTCTTCGGTGTGTGGGTCAGCGGGGTCAATCTCGACGAGTTGATTAAGACGCCGGACCTGTTTGATTCCGAACAGGACATTTGTTTGCGGTTGACCTGGCAGCGGGTGGCTGGCGCTGCCGAACCGGTTCGGCTTTGTTCAGAATGGATCAACTTAGCCGATCCATCGGGTAAGCCGCATGTGTTAGCCAAGGATGTGAAGGTGCAGCAGGGGCCTGACGGGCACTATTATTTTGATCAAGGGATTCAGGCTGACTTTCGACTGTTGGGGATGGCGTTGTTTGTCGTGGCGGTACTACTGTTCGGGCTATGGGCAAGAGGGTACCTCGTCGCACGTTATCGCTTGCAGCTCGACTTGGTCGAGCCGCGAGGATGAATTAGGTCTCCACGGCGGGTGGAGCAGAAGGAGAGGGTACGCGTGGCAAAGAAATACGTCTACTACTTCGGCGACGGCAAGGCTGAGGGAACTTCGAACATGAAGGAATTGCTGGGCGGCAAGGGGGCTGGGCTCGCCGAGATGACGAACCTGGGTATCTCCGTGCCTCCAGGATTTACGATCTCGACCGAGGCCTGTGTCGAGTACTACAAACTCGGGAAGAAGTATTCAGCGGGTATGTGGGAAGCCGCCTTACAGGCACTCAAGCGTGTCGAGCGTTCGATGGGAATGGGATTTGGCGATCCGGAGAGGCCCCTCTTGGTCTCGGTCCGTTCCGGGGCACGAGCCTCCATGCCGGGCATGATGGATACCGTGTTGAATGTCGGGCTCACGACCAAGACCGTCGAAGGGCTGGCGGCCAAGACACGCAACGATAGGTTTGCCCAGGACAGTTACCGCCGGTTCGTTTCGATGTTCGGCAGCATTGTGATGGGGGTGCCGCGAGAACATTTCGAAGCCATTCTGAAACACAAAAAAACCGAAGTCGGAGTTGCTCACGAAACGCATTTGGATGCCCGCCATCTTCGAGAATTGGTGGCCAGTTTCAAAGCTCTAGTGAAGGAGGAGACAAAGAGAGAGTTCCCTGACGAGCCGCTCGATCAATTGCGCATGGCGATCAACGCAGTCTTCTCATCCTGGTTCGGTGCCCGCGCCATCACGTACCGGAGGCTCTACGGAATCCCCGATTCGTGGGGGACTGCGGTGAATGTCGTGGCAATGGTCTTCGGGAACATGGGTGAGACGAGCGGTACCGGAGTGGCCTTCACACGTAGCCCAAGCTCGGGCGAACACGCGTTCTTCGGGGAATGCCTGATGAACGCCCAAGGCGAAGATGTCGTGGCCGGCATCCGTATCACCGAACCGTTGAGCAACCTGAAGTCCGTCATGCCGATACTGTATGGCGAGTTTGAGGATATCGCCGGCAAACTGGAAGGCCATTACCGTAACATGCAGGACCTGGAGTTCACCATTGAGAATGGCAAGTTATGGCTGCTGCAAACGCGCGATGGCAAACGCACAGCCCAGGCGGAAGTGCGCATTGCGGTGGACATGGTCGAGGAAGGCTTGATTTCTAAGGAAGAGGCGGTCAAACGAGTTCAGCCCGAACAAGTCGACTTCTTCCTGCATCCCCAACTGGATGAAGAAGCCCGCAAGGCGACCCAGCCTTTCGCCAAGGGGCTCAATGTTTCACCCGGCGCGGCCGTGGGCGTGGTCGCTTTCGACGCCGATACCGCTGAGCGTTGGGCCAAAGAAGAAGGCAAACAAGTGATTATGGTCCGGCCGGAAACTAAGCCGGACGACGTACACGGTATGTTGGCGGCCCGAGGTATCTTGAC
>NZ_CDLUDY010000257.1:0-15373 GCF_975968855.1 Petrachloros mirabilis | reverse complement strand
GGCAACGTTCGGCCATCGTCTCCGCCCGGTCCAGTAATCTGTCAATATCGATTCCCAGCAGTGCGGCTGGCACCAAGCCAAAATAGGAAAGAACTGAGTACCGTCCGCCGATGTCGGGTTGGTTTGTGAAGATTCGCCAAAATTGGCGTTCAGCCGCGAGTTTTTCCAGACTGGTCGAAGGATCTGTGATCGCGACGAAGTGTTCGCCCGCACGAGATCCTCGTACTCGCTGGGTATGTTCCCAAAAGTGTGCGAGTAGCGACATGACTTCGATCGTTCCGCCGGACTTGCTGGCGACGATGAATAACGTCTTGCCCGGCTCGATGGACTTCGTCACCTTCAGCACCCAGCCCGGCACAGTCGAGTCGAGTACCCAAAGTCTCGGGCATCCTGAAAAAGATCCGAACGAGGCACTAAGTACTTCCGGGCCAAGGCTGCTGCCTCCCATTCCAAGCAGCACGACATTAGTGATGCCGCGATCCCGAATTGATTTGGCAAAAGTGATGAGAGAGGGAACCTGCGCTCGCATCTCGCCGAGCACCGTCAGCCAGCCTAGTCGGTTGGTGATTTCGGTAGGTTCAGGGCTCCAGAGGCGATAGTCCCTCGCCCAGAGCCGATCGACGATACGAGACTCTTCAAGAAGGGTTTTCGACGAAGAAACTGCTTGAGCGGATGCTCCTGTGAGCGAGGCAGCGGTGACCATATCATTTCTATCTTAGGTAGGCGATGGAGAAAACGCAAACCTATCGACTCGATGAGTCCGAGGATCCCAGTCGGAGAAGGAAAGGCATCCCCTCTGTAGCGGCCCAGGCAATTGATTGAGCCTGGTTGGGGGTAAAGACGAGATTGATCGTGAGCCCGTCCGCTTCCGTGTCACCCGTCATGATGGTATGGGCGTATCCCTTGATCAATGTCCACCATTCACGCCCTTTGAACGCAAAAGGTTCCCAAAAGTTATCGGATGATCCCCGGATGACAAGTCGCATGGGGGGGGAGAAGCGCAAAACAAATTCCGTCGGCATGTCCTCAAGCGATATAGGGACTTGTTCTGCTCCTTGACCCGGGTCGATCTTACGTCGTGCAATCGGCGGTCGTTCCAATAGACGATATGGTCCGGTCGGTCCTCCCGAACCAAGCACAGACCACCGATTAATTGCAAAACGATGAAGCTCGATTCCTCTTGCTTTGACCAGCAGGACGCTTTCGGCGAGATCGACGATGACGTACGTTTGCGGACGGTTGGCTAGTTTGATCTCGTCCCCAAGGAGACGTATCGCATCTCGCAGAGCTTCGGGGTTGTCAGAATCTGGAACGGAAAGGACCTCGGATTCTGCTGCCCATGTTGGGGAAGGAAAGGAGAGGAGGACGATAGCGAGGGCGAGGAGAATCTGCATGGTTGGCTGCGTCTGAGGGGGTGCAGTTCAGAAAATCATAATCGGAGTGCCGACTTTAGCAAGATTGTAGACGGTTTTGAGGTCTTCATCATTGAGTCTGATGCAGCCATGCGTGACATTCTTGCCTAGTAAGCGGGTGTAGAGTGTGCCGTGGATGAAATAACCTTTTCCGAACCCGAGCGCGTATTCTCCCAATACGCCAGACTCGACGCGCTCTAGGTCGCTCGTAGGAATGTCACGCCCCTCTTCAATGAAGGCCCAATCCGGCTTGACCCATACGGGATTGACCAACTTGGATTGAACGGCAAACTCTCCGCGTGGTGTATCGAAGATCCACTGTCCCTTTGCCTCTCCCGGCTTGTCTAGCATTGTGCCGCTTCCAGTCGAGGCGATGGCGTCCAGGACGACCGCATCCCGCTGTTTTACATACAAATGGTTTCTTGCGGTATCGACCACAATGTATGGCTGCGAAGGCCTGAGGTGTGCCAATTGCTTGGTAAGCGAACGGTATCTTACTTTCAACGACCGGAGTACGGCGGGATCAACGGCGGCCGGCTGGGTGATCGAGGCGTTGGTTACAGACAGGCTGCTACTGTGAACCAATATCAAGAGGACCAGGCTTGCCAAGGTGAGGGAAAGAGAAAGCGCCGCTCGATACATAAATGGCTCAGGATTCATCCTGAAGCGTAGCAAGTTTGGCCAGTGCCAGCGCCACAGCATTCTGTTCGTTAAGCGTCCCGACTATCGTAACAGGTGTGCCCTTCCTAACTCGATTGAAAAGGGCAGCCATATGAGGATTCTCCAACATGATGCAGCCGAGAGTCTGAGCCATCAACTCGCTTTCGACTCCATGAATCTCGATCTGACCGCCGATACTTCGCCGTGTCGGGATATGGCCGGCCCTTCTTTCCCGCGAAAACCTTTTCTGATCTTCCTGATTAGGATAGTTCAAGGCGAGCGCCCGGTAAAATTGGGTCTGCCCTTGACCGCGTTTTTCGCTTACGTGATACCGGCCTTCGGGAGTCGCACCGTCACCTTGAAAGCGTTTCTCTCTGATGCCGTTGAAGCCCAACTTCACAGGGTATGATAAGACCTTCTTCCCGTCGCTGTAGAGGGTGATAGTTCGCTCCGCCTTACTGACGACGATGGCTGAAGCATGGTGCTGTTTTGACCAATCAATCGTCTGTTTGGCCATGTGCCGCCAATGGTTGATCCGGTCTCGACTTGCATATCGCCCTAATTCCCGATTGAGAGCGACGGCCTGCGCCTCAAGATTGAGAATTGCGCGATCCGACGCATCGAGAGATTGTTCATAATACCCTTGATCGTAAAAGGCTCTGGCTTGCTTGATGAGGAGGTCTGCCTCAACCGGTTTTCCTTCGAGCACCAACCGTCCTTCAATGGCGTCGACTTGTCCGTTGATCAGCATGGCTCGTTCCTCGACAAAAGTGAGACGTTGTTCAGCAGCACGACGGAGACGTTCTTGACGCTCAGTGAGACGCTCGAGTGTCAGAGTCCCTTCTTCTTTCAATTGACGGAGGGCGAGTTCGAGTTCGTTGGATTCCCAGGGCCAATGGATGATGTCCTCCTCTACCTCGGCTCTAACGCGCAGAGTCATTAACCGTGTCGCAAAGCTGGCGTATTCCTTCGGGGCGAATTCCGCAGCCCGAAGTTGTGTTAAGTTCTGATCGATGGACTCGACAGCCTCGATAAGTTCTTTTGGAATGGTCTGGGTGCAGCCGGCCAGGAAACCTGTGAAAGCCAGGGTGCCCAACCAGAGTCCAAGCCGTTTCATCTGTGAAAAAGATCGGGGCATGAAGGCTCTTTATCGATGCTCGGTTTACTTTTTCTTCGACCCGGGAGCGGTTTTCCCTTTGCCGATCTTTGCGAGGGCGGATTCGATCTCCTGCGAGATGGCCTGTCCCTTTTCCTGAATGGCCTTCGCTTTTGTCTGCGCTTCCAAGTAGTCCGACCTGTCAATCATCATTTGGACATCGTTGAGGGAGGCTTTGAGTGTCTCCACATCAGTCTTGATCGATTCCAACGCGGCACGATCCTTCCCAGCAGGCGCGCGTGCAACCAACTCGAGGGTGGATTTGATCGTATCCTGCGCCGTCTTGTGGGCTTGGGTGGCTGCAAATTTGGCTTCTTCCATCTTTTTCATAGATTCTGTCTTCACTCGTTCAGCCTCGGCTTTTGCATCGGCAGCCAACTGCTCGGCCCTACCGTAATCGCGCAGCAAGGAAAATTTTCCATCTTGGTCCGCTACTTCTTTCTTCATTGCCGCAAGAATTCCTTCAACCTTGGCGAAATCTTCCGGCAAATAGGTACCAGCACCGCTCTGTTCAGCGTCTTTCACGGCCTGCTCGGCCGCCGTGATTTGCTCGGAAGGAGGTTGCGTACAACCAGCGGCCATAACCATGATGCAGAGCACTGGGAGCAGTGATGTGAGAGTTTTCATGGCGGACCTCCTCCAAATGTGTGCCACATTGACCCAGACAGTCTGACTGTAATGCCAAAGTTAATGGCATTCGGACTGAAAGCAGCAAAATTGCTGCCAGCCTGTCTCATGCTTGATCAATGACCATAATAGCTTGCTACATCAATGGGTTAGAGAGTATTCCATTTGCTCTCCAGTTGCTCTATTGAACTGGCTCTGAGGCAGTGTAGTGCACGCTCAACCACTTTG
The DNA here is from genome assembly GCF_975968855.1 of Petrachloros mirabilis. Taxonomy (NCBI): domain Bacteria; kingdom Bacillati; phylum Cyanobacteriota; class Cyanophyceae; order Synechococcales; family Petrachlorosaceae; genus Petrachloros; species Petrachloros mirabilis. Next base: position 11,290 of record NZ_CDLUDY010000257.1, on the reverse strand, counting down.
AGCAGCAAAAACGCCTCAAGATATTGGCTTTTCAATACGTTAGAAAGGCATCAATTTGCCTTTAGTCCTCGATGAAAAGTGGGAATGGAAATCTCAATGAAGCCTAGCGGACTTTCTGTTCCTTGGTTTGACAGGGGGTAGACTGCCCCCTATAATGCAACGCTTAATTTAGGAATTTCTCAGAAGGGGTGATTGAATGTCTTTTACATTCCAACAGCCATCGAATCTCAAGAAAAAACGCGAGCATGGCTTCCGCAAGCGCATGAGCACAAAGAACGGTCGAAGGGTCCTGGCACGCCGGCGGGCTAAGGGCAGGGCTCGGTTGACGGTCTAGGCTTCACTCGCGATACCAGACTCGTTCGCAAGAACTCTTGCCCCCTCGTATTTTCCACGCAGGGATGTTCCTCTTATAGCATGATGATGAGGGTTCAAGGCCGTGCCCGAGGTGTAGGGGTTGATCGGCAGGGCGCCCCTTGCTGTAATTTCATAGAACGAGTCGAGTCATGTCTCACGGCGGAGCAGAGCGGTCTATCTTTCTTCGTGCCAGTCGTGACATCGAATACGTTAAACAACATGGCCGCCGTATTTCGACGGTTTTGTTTAACATGCTGGTGTGCGAGATAGACAGAAGAGGCAGCCGTGTCGGTATTGTGGTGGGAAAACGGTTTGGAATCGCGGTCCGTAGAAATCGCGCCAAGCGGCTGTTTCGCGAGCTAACAAGGCAGGTACAGACGGAACTGGTTTCCGGTCACGACGTACTGATATTTCCGAAAAGAGATGCATTGGATGTGTCTTTCGAAGAATTGAAAAGAGCGTGGATGAATACCTTCCGCCGGCAAGGGTTGATCCGTTCCCATTAAGGAAGTTGTGAAGACAATCTGCCTAACCCTCATCGCATGGTACCGGTACTGTATTTCCCCCTTCCTGGGGCAGGCCTGCCGTTTTGAGCCATCGTGTTCTGAGTATGCCGCCCTGGCCATTAGCCGGTTCGGGGTCCTGCGGGGAGTTGGCCTCTCGATCCTTCGCTTGCTAAAGTGTCATCCTTTTCATCCAGGCGGGTTCGACCCTGTCGAAAAGAAAGATTCAATTTTTCAAAAGGTTGCACGTTGACATGGAAAAGCGCGTCGTCATTTTTCTTGTTCTCTCCCTTGCGGTTATCCTTGGTTACGACTTTCTGCTCAAGCAATTGGGCGTGCTTCCACCTACCACTCCTGTCCAAGAAGGTTTGACGCAGGCAGCTCCTGAGTCAAAGATCGTCGCCGAATCTGCACACAAGGCTCCGGATGAGTCTGCTTCTGGCGCCTCCCCGGACATTGTGCAGACCAAGGAGAGCCCATCGGCAGGTTCTTCAGGATCGTCGGCTCCGGCTGTTGATCAAATCGTGACCATTGAAACGGATCTCGTGCGAGTTGGGATTGCGGCGAAGGGTGGCGTGATCTCCAGCTGGGAATTGAAGCAATATGAGACGTCACCGACTGACCGAAAGCCGGTCCAATTGGTGTATCAGGGGGCTAAATTCAAAGGGCCCTTGTCCGTTGTGACATCGAACGCGTCTCTTGAAAAAGCATTGAACGAAGGTCTGTTTACGGTAGAGAAAGATTTTTCTGTACTGGACGCGGGACAACCGGTCGGCCACGTCGTACTGCGATTTGAAGATCCAGCAGCGGGTCTTAAACTGGAAAAGAAACTGATCTTCCGCCACGACAGCTACCTCGTTGATGTCGCCATCACCGCGGAAGGTTTGTCCGATCCCTACGAGATAGTGCTGGGTACTAATTTCGGAATTGTGGAATGGGGAGACGGTTTCATTGGCCTCATTGGATCAGCGTTGCGAGTAGATGGCCAGGTCGAGAAGGAAACGCCAGACACTGAACTGGAACGGAAAGGCGTCGTGCAGTGGGTAGCCCTGCAGGATAAGTACTTCCTCTCCGTCCTGATGCCGCAGGAGGGGACTGCTGCACTGGTCAAAAAGGAGGGGGAGAAGTTGGTTTCCTCTAGCGTCAGAATGGCGCCGGTAGGAAGTGGGGCCACGAGTGTGCTGCAGTTATATGCAGGTCCCAAGGAATACGATACCCTGCGGTCTTTAAACGTGGGGTTGGAGGAAACCATCGATTTCGGGTGGTTCATCTTCGGCAGTTGGAGCGTCGTGAAAGCTGTTGCGAAGCCCTTATTCTACGTGCTTCGTTTCATCAACGAGTACACGCATAATTATGGTGTGACGATTATCCTTTTGACCATGGGCATCAAGATGCTTTTTGTTCCGTTGCAGTACAAGAGCTACAAATCCATGAAGCAAATGCAAGCGATTCAACCGAAGGTGCAGGGACTCCAGGAGAAATTCAAGGACGACCGGGATAAGTTGAACAAAGAATTGATTAAGTTATACCGCGACCACAAGGTAAATCCCGTCGGGGGCTGCCTGCCGATGATTCTGCAGATGCCGGTGTTTGTCGCGCTGTTCAACATCCTCTACATGACAATCGATCTCCGGCAGGCCCCGTTTATAGGATGGATTACGGACCTATCGGTCCAGGATCCGTACTACATTCTTCCAGTCGTCATGGGCGCGACAATGGTGATCACGCAGAAAATCCAACCGACGACGATGGATCCGACACAGGCGAAGATGATGTTGATCCTTCCCGTCTTTATGACGTTCCTCTTCATCAACTTTCCAGCCGGGCTCGTCCTGTATTGGCTCACGAACAACACGTTGCAAATCGTCCAGCAGCTTGTGACGGATCGTCTGATCTTTGCGCATAAACCATTGGTGCCGGAAGCGAGTAAATAACGATTGAGGCGACGGTGCGCGGTGCACTTGAGGATACGATCTGCGCGATCGCAACTCCTGTTGGTGAAGGTGGGATCGGGATTGTCAGGCTCAGTGGGCCTCAGTCGCTTGCTGTCGCCGAGACCGTGGTAAAACTGAGAACGAGGTTACCACTTCATTCGCTCGCGACTCATACGCTGCACCTTGCGGACCTGTGTATTCCACCCTCCTGGGCCAGAGAGAATTCTGGTCGCATCAAGGTATCACCGATTATCGACGAAGGACTCGTCGTGTACATGAAGGCGCCGCGATCTTTTACCGGCGAAGACGTTGTTGAAATTCATTCGCACGGAGGCGGCTTGATCCTCTCGTCTCTCTGCCGTGCCTGTGTTGGAGCGGGGGCGAGGCTTGCGGAACCGGGTGAGTTCACGAAGCGGGCCTTTCTTAACGGAAGACTTGATTTATCACAAGCTGAGGCCGTACTCGATACGATTCGAGCGAAATCACTTGCCGGACTTACGGTAGCCCAGCGTCAACTCCGTGGAGAATTGGCGAAGGAAGTTGGTGCTGCCAGGCAGGCGCTCCTTTCCCTTTTATCGCACCTAGAAGCCGGGATCGATTTCATTGAAGAAGATATAGCGTTCATGCCTCCAGCGGAGCTGAAACGTGTCATTGCTGAGGTGGGCGCCATGGTGCAAAGGCTGCAAGCTACGGCGAGGGAGGGTCGACTATTGCGCGACGGAGCCCGCGTTGTCATTGTAGGTCGGCCAAACGTGGGTAAATCGAGTCTGTTGAATCGGTTGTTGGGGGAAGATCGCGCCATAGTGACGGAGTTTCCGGGGACGACAAGAGATTCCATCGAAGAGTCCCTGAGCCTCGGAGGTCTGAGGGCACACGTTGTCGATACCGCCGGGATACGTGATACCGGAGACGCGATTGAGCTTGAAGGTATAAGGCGGTCCCGTGCGGCACAGTCGGAGGCAGATCTGCAATTGGTAGTGGTTGATGGAAGCGTTCCGCTGTCACGTGATGATGATGCATTGATTGAGGGGGCCCAGGGTTCGAAGCACATTGTTGTGATTAATAAGGCCGATCTGGACATCCAAATCTCACCGGCAATGGTGGGGATGGAGGCGAACTGTGTGACGATCTCGGCGAGGACTGGTGAGGGGATTGCGGATTTAAAGGAAGCGATTCGAGTGCAACTAGTGGGCCCTGGGGGCGAGCCAAGGGACGGTGTCATGGTGACCAATGTCCGACATCAGACAGCACTCATACGCGCGGGAGACTCCTTACGTCAGGCGTCGGAATCTTGCGAGGCAGGTGCGGCTTGTGAACTTGTGGCGCTCGATGTCCGAGCGGCGGCCGATGCATTGGGCGAGATCACGGGGGAAATCACGACGGACGAAGTTTTAGATAAGATTTTCTCCGAATTCTGTATCGGGAAGTAATAATGACAAATGCATATGACGTCATTGTCGTTGGCGGAGGTCATGCAGGCTGTGAGGCCTGCCTGGCAGCGGCACGGATGGGAGCGCGTACCCTTTTGCTGACGATGGATGTCGCCCGGGTGGCTCAGATGTCCTGCAATCCTGCCATTGGTGGGATTGCAAAAGGTCATCTAGTAAAGGAAATAGACGCCCTTGGCGGGGAAATGGCGCGCAACACGGACCGGGCCGGCATTCAGTTCCGCTTTATCAACACCAGCAAGGGTCCTGCTGTTCGTGCGCTTCGAGCACAATGCGACAAAGGCCTTTACCGAGAGGCTATGAGAGCGACGATTGAAGGCCAATCGAGCCTGACGATCGCTCAGGGCACAGTAGACCGACTCCTCATCAAATCCGGTCGGGTAACCGGTATTGTCACGAATGAGGGCGATCAGATTGCGGCGAGAGCCGTCATTCTGACATCAGGTACATTCCTTAAGGGACTTATCCATATCGGCCTGAACCGTTTCCCGGCCGGCCGGGCAGGAGAAGCCTCGGCCGAGCATCTGTCGGACTGCATGCGCGACTTGGGGTTCGAAGTCGGCCGGCTGAAAACAGGGACTCCTCCTCGGCTAGACCGAGATACGATCAACTTTTCCGTTATGAGCACACAGCCTGGTGACGATCCTCCTCCACCATTCTCGTACAGAACGGATCGCATCACGGTTCCGCAACGGGATTGTTATTTGACCCATACCAATCAGAAGACGCACGATATCATCCGCGACAATCTTGATCGATCGCCATTGTACAGCGGAGTGATTGAATCGACTGGCCCGAGATATTGCCCGTCTATCGAAGACAAAGTCGTACGATTCGCTGAGAAACAGCGGCATCAGATTTTTGTCGAGCCGGAAGGTCTCGATACGGTCGAGTTCTATCCGAACGGAATATCCACCAGTCTTCCCGTAGATGTGCAGGCGGATTTGTTAAAAACAATTCCGGGCTTAGAGCGGGCTCGTATGCTCAAACCTGGTTATGCGATCGAATACGATTACTTTCCTCCGAGACAGCTTCATCCCACGCTGGAAACGAAATTAGTCGAAGGTCTCTATCACGCAGGACAGATCAATGGGACATCAGGATACGAGGAAGCGGCGGCGCAAGGCCTCATGGCCGGTATCAACGCTGTGCTCAAGCTGCAAAACCGCCAGCCGCTGCTACTTGATCGTTCACAGGCGTACATTGGTGTGCTCATCGACGATCTCATCACCAAGGACGCGCGAGAGCCATACCGCATGTTCACTTCTCGAGCGGAGTACCGTCTCCTGTTACGCCATGGCAATGCGGACCTCAGGCTTATGGATGCCGGACGTCAAATCGGACTCATACCAGACGAGGTCTATCGTAAGTTCGTGCAGAAGAAAGACTATATAAATCAAGAGGTTGAACGACTTGAGGAGATGAGGCCAAAGCTTACAGATGAAGTGAGAGCTAAGCTCGTTGGAGCTAATATTGATGATGTTTCAGGGCCCTGTACGGTTGGTCAACTATTGCGGCGTCAGGGCGTGACCTATGAAAAGCTGTTAAGAGGTCTTGGTATGCATGCAACGCAAGATGATGAAATTATTGAAGAAATAGAAATACAAATCAAGTACTCAGGGTACATAAAGCGTCAGCTACAGCAAGTAGGGAGATTCAAAAAATTTGAGACAAGACTGATACCTGACGATTTTCCCTATGACGATGTTTTAGGATTTTCGGCAGAAGTCCGCGAGAAACTCAAGAAGGTACGCCCTGCTTCGATCGGCCAGGCTTCTCGGATTTCCGGCGTTACACCGGCTGCTCTTTCACTCCTTCTGGTATCCGTCCAAAAAATGAAATACGAAAGAGATCTATCCAGGAGCCAGGCTCATTTTGATTGATACCACTGGAGTAGCCAAGAGAAGCCTTGACCTAAATTTTTATTTCACGTAATTGTTCCACGTGGAACATGAGCAATCGTTGCGTGAATTTCTTGTTCATTCCGTCTCTGAATTGGGATTAAGTCTCGTCGAGCACCAGGTTGAGCAATTCATACAGTACCTTGCCAAGCTGATCCAATGGAACGAAGTTACGAATTTAACGAGTGTGACAGACCATCGAGAGGTGATCATTAAACACTTCGTAGACTCATTAGCCCTCTTGGCAAAATTTGATATTCCACAGAACACATTTCTCATAGATATAGGCGCAGGAGCTGGGTTTCCTGGCATTCCAATAAAAATCCTTCGGAAGGACATCAGGGTAACCCTCGTGGAGCCTATAAGAAAGAAATGCTCGTTCCTTCAAACAATCATCGGTCTTCTTAAGCTTGATGATATATCCGTTTTTGTTGGTACGCTCCAGCAGTATGCAGGACGGGCAACATTATCGGATCGCGCCGATATTATGACGGCTAGGGCCATCAGATTCGAAGATGTTGAAGAATCTGCGGCAGCAGCTCTGAAAGATACAGGCAGGGTCTATCTCTTTAAAGCGGACACCTTTGAATCGCTCACGAAGGAGGGCGTTTTCCATAAACAAAGGGAAAGGCATTTTTCATTGCCGATGCATCATGGTGAACGGGTGATTATCGAATTGTCTCGATCAACAGCTGCCTAGACTCGAGATGAAGATGTTCCACGTGGAACATTGCTCTTACTTCTAGCTAATTCTGGGTAAATAGTGGCGCGAATAGTTGCTATAGCAAATCAAAAGGGTGGTGTTGGAAAGACCACAACTTCAGTAAACCTTGCGGCAGGCGTAGCCTTGCAAGGCAAGAGGGTTCTTCTCGTAGATATGGACCCTCAGGGAAATGCCACAAGTGGCGTGGGCGTGGATCCACGTTCTTTACAAGTAACCGTGTATAACTGTCTGATTAATTATGTAAAATTCGAAGATGCCGTTCGGCAGACAGAGGTCAGCGGATTGTCGCTTTTGCCAGCAAATGCTGACTTGGCCGGTGCGGAGATAGAGCTTGTCAATGTGGAAGAGCGTGAAAAATTATTAAGACATTTCTTAAAGGGCGTAGAGGATTTGTTCGACGTTATTCTTCTAGACTGTCCTCCGGCTCTCGGAATATTGACAGTGAACGCACTGGTTGCTGCAAGGTCTGTCCTCATTCCAGTTCAATGTGAATACTATGCGATGGAAGGGCTAAGCCGTTTGATCAACAGTGTCGACCGTGTCCAGCAATCACTGAATCCTGGACTTACTATGGAAGGCATCGTCTTGACAATGTACGATGCGAGGAATACGTTGGCGCGCCAGGTGGCTGACCAGGTTCGTGGACACTTTAAAGAGTTGGTCTATCAGACCATGATTCCGCGAAATGTGACGCTGGCAGAGGCCCCGAGTTATGGCCGGCCCGTATTGTTGTACAACGTTGCCTCAACCGGTGCGCAATCGTATCTTTCACTAGCGAAGGAGTTTATCAGCCATGGAGAAAAAGGCGCTCGGTAGAGGACTTGAAGCTCTGTTGCCAACAACCAAGCCAGCTCCTATGCCGGAACTTCCGGAGGTACAACATCTTCGACTCGACGCGATCGTCCCGAATCGCTACCAACCACGGCAAACATTTTCTTCCCAGGAACTTGCCGAGCTTGCGGCTTCTCTGAAACAAACTGGTCTGCTTCAGCCCGTTCTCGTTCGTCGAAAAGGCGATGGAATGTATGAACTTATTTCCGGTGAACGGCGATGGAGAGCCGCCCGTGAAGCAGGATTGGAAACCATACAAGCCGTCATTCGAAACTGCAGTGATGAAGAATCTATTCTACTCGCTCTGGTCGAAAATCTTCAGCGAGAAGATCTAAATCCAATGGAAACAGCAAGAGCTTATCAGCGAATGATGAACGAATTTGGACTGACGCAGGACGTTATTGCGCAGCGTGTTGGCTGTGAACGATCTTCAATTGCCAACATCGTTCGATTACTCAACTTGCCGGTCGAGGTTCAACAGCTAATTGAAACTGATCAATTATCAACAGGGCACGCAAAGGTCATTCTCGGCATCTCAAATCCAAACGAACAGGTGAAAGTCGCGCAACTTGTCATTGCGAAGAATCTTTCTGTTCGTGAGACAGAGCAAGTTCTCCAATCGTCTGTAATCGTTAAGAAACGGCGCTTGAGGGAGATCAAACAGTCGCCGTTTTCTGATGTTGAAGAACGTTTGCAGAAACGTTTCGGCACTAAAGTTACTATCATCAACGGTCGGCGCGAAGGAAAGGTTGTCCTTCATTATTTCTCACCAGCAGAACTTGATGGCTTGTTAGAGGCGCTTCTCCAGTAATTTCCTTACACATCCTCTTCTTCAGAATTCGTCAGGAGATAAAAGGCATATTTGTTGCTATTTGTCCTGACCGATGGCACTGTTTTATTCATCGCGCAAGTGCTGCCGTGTTTAAACGGCACTCTTTTGATGTTGTTCAATCTTCCTTTCGTTGGGGGGAGGCAGGCACATGTGGGGGCAAGAAAAGCAAGAGGGGAAACAAATGGCAGAATCAAACCCAGAAAACGGAGCAGAGGCACCTCGCTCCGGCAGTGAAGGCATGGATGACATTATTGCCTTTGTCGGCAAGGGAGTAGAGTTCAAAGGAACCATATCTTATAGCGGGACGGTGAGGATCGACGGCTTTCTCGACGGAGAGATTCACACTGACGGCGTCCTACTCATTGGAGAAGAAGCGGTTATTCAAGCCAAGGTGACAGCGGGGACGATCGTCTGCAAGGGGAAAGTCACCGGGGATGTTGTTGCACGAGAACGTGTGAAGCTCAGATCGCCAGCGGTGTTCAACGGCAGCATGAAGTCGCCGGTGCTCTCCATAGAAGACGGCGTCCTGTTTAACGGCGGTCTCGAAATGAGCCAGGGAATCCGTGAAATGGCACAAGGAACGACGCTGCAACCCGTAGGAGGGGCAGCAGCGCCTCCTAGTATCAAGAGGGTTAACGGGTAGGAATGTACCTAGCTATTTATACGTATACGGATGCGGTGTCAGTACAGATCGCGGGCATGTGATTAGGTAGGAAGGAGGGTGATATGTGGGCGCGCAAAGAACAGGTGACGTCGAGCGAGCCGGATTACGACAACTTTACTCTCCTGGCCAAGGACGTAGACTTCAAAGGAGTTGTGAACTTCGATGGTACCGTCCGCGTTGATGGACGGGTTGAAGGAGAAATCCACACGACCGGGACCTTGATAGTCGGTGAACATGCAACCATCAAAGGAGTTGTGTCCGCCGGTGTGGTGATGAACAGCGGCAAGATCACCGGGACGATCACTGCTGCTGAGAAGATACAAATCCTCAAACCCGGCGTCTTAGTTGGCGACATCAGGACTCCGTCGATTGCCATCGAAGATGGGTCGCAGTTTCAGGGGATGTGCGACATGGGTCTGCAAGCATCGATTGAGGCACAGGCCGTATCTCTCGCTTCCTAAAATCCCTTTAACACCATAATCAGGAAATCCCTCCATGATCCCCAAAGGGCTCTAGCCCTTTGGGCCGTCCGTCGGTACAATATCGCCTCTATGAGTAAACCCACTGTCCTTCTCGGTATGAGCGGCGGCGTTGATAGTTCTGTGGCCGCTTCGCTACTGGTAAAGCAAGGATACGACGTCTACGGCGTGACCCTCCAAGTCTGGGAACATGAAGACGAAACAGCCGCGGCTTCCAAGAAATGGCAGGAACGCGGTTGTTGCAAGGTGGGCATCGCAAAGTTCGTTGCCAAACAACTCGGTATCCCTCACGAAGTTGTCGACACCCGAGACGGATTTCGCAACGCAGTCATCAAGGATTTTCTCGAAGGTTATGCGGGTGGCACCACTCCAAACCCCTGTGTCCGTTGTAACGAGCGGGTCAAGCTAAAGGGGCTCCTGGATCTCGCACAATCGAAGGGCATCCAATATGTCGCGACGGGCCATTATGTCCGTATTCGAAGTGACAGCGGGAGCTGTCAAATTCTTACCTCTGTCGATCCTAAGAAGGATCAAAGCTACTTCCTCTACCGAATGAACCCAGCATGGCTTCCCCGGCTGCTCTTTCCCGTCGGAGGTATGCATAAGGCGGATGTCTGGAGAGAAGCTGAATTACTCGAGCTCCCGGCGGATGAACTAAAAGAAAGCCAAGAGATCTGCTTCGTCAGCCAAGGCGACTACCGAACCTTCATTGAAACAGAATATCCGGAAGCGAAGAAGCCTGGTGCGTTTGTCGATACACAAGGGCGTCACCTCGGCAGACATGATGGGATCGCCTTTTATACGCCCGGACAACGCAGGGGGCTTGGAATTGCTGTTGGCGAAAGACTCTATGTCCAGCAAGTTCAGTCCGCGACGAATATCGTCGTCCTTGGCAAGGAGGATGATCTCCTACGCCGGAGTTGCGAGGTGCGGGATCTCAACCTGTTCAACGAGGACCTAGTCACTGATTCCTCCAACGTAGAGGTAAAAATCCGATATGCAACTCCACCCTCACCAGCCACTCTTGAGCGCGTAAACTCTCACACGATCCGTATTCATTTCAAAACAGCGCAAAGGGCACTCAGTCCTGGACAATCCGCTGTATTTTATCGAGGTGAGCAACTGCTCGGTGGAGGCATCATTCAACCCTTCTCGTATTGACACTCCCTACCATCCAATGCTAACTTTGCGCGCCGCTTTTCGTGCCTTCTGCACGAAGGTAATTCGTGTGTCTAAAATAATGCTGAGTGGACCAAGACAGTGATAAAAATAGCAGTTGCGCGACGTTACGCCCAAGCACTCTTCGAGCTTGCTGATAAAACACAGATTGAAGCGATACGGGGTACTCTCAACGGCCTCGGTCAAGCGATCAAGGACTCAGCATCACTCCGCCACGTTGTAGCCTCACCCGCCTTCGGTGTCGAAGACAAGATTTCTGTATTGTCGGAACTCAGCCATCGTCTTGGCGGGACACCAACTGTGCAGGCGTTCCTAGCGCAACTTGTCAAGAAAAACCGAGTGGGATTTTTGCCGGAGATCGCAGAAGCCTTCGGGCAACTTGTGGACGAATCCAAGGGGACTCAGCAGATCACCGTCTCGTCCGCAACCGAATTGCCCCCG
>NZ_CDLUDY010000256.1:0-4731 GCF_975968855.1 Petrachloros mirabilis | reverse complement strand
TTCCTCATCTTCTCATCATTTTCCACCAGACCCAGGAGGCCGAGCGATTGAAAGCGCACCGCCCAGGGAATGATAAAGATCACTTCAATATCGAAGATCACGAAGAGCATCGCGATGATGTAGTACCGCATCGGGAACTGAATGCGGGCATCGGAAAACAGCGGGCTACCGCTCTCATAGGGATTCAGTTTGGCGCGGTAAGGCCGGTTTGGCCTTACGAGCCAGCCGGCAAGCAGCGAGACCGCGCCGAAGACGATGGCGATGCCGATAAAAAGGAGAATCGGCAGATAATTCAGCGGTGCAGCTTCGTTCCCCATGGCACCTCGTCGGCTATGCCGCAGTCGGTTGAGTCAAGGCTGACCCGAAAAACGGTTTGAAGGCCAAACCGTCGAGTTCCGGCCGTTCTATTCCTTTGTGCTGAACCAAGATCTTGAAGGTGCGGCCCATGCCTTCGGGTTTCAGGAGATGGATGGCCGCAAAGAATTGCGGGCTTTCCGGTTCGAGGCGGCCGATCATCTCTTCGACACCCAGCCCCATCAAGAAACTCATCTGATTCGTGAAGCCTGTAACGGATAATCCAGCGTCCTCTCCCGTCATCGCCAAGCTGGTGAAGTCGACATGTGCCGTCATATCTTGAAGTCCGACCCGTTCATACGGATTTTCTGAGGTCATCTGGGAGTGGTAACAGAGCAAGGTTCCGCCGGAGCGATCAGCGCCATAGAGATCTTGAGCCGCATGGCCATAGTCGATCGTGATGACGACACCTCGGTTGAGGCTCGCCGCCACCTGCTTCATCCATCCGAGGGCCTTGAGATTGATTTCCGTCCGATAGCCATCGGGCAATTCCAGCCTGAGCCGTTGGATGTACTCGGACAACGCCGGCTGTGACAACGGGCCAAGACATTCCACAAACTGTCCATCTCGAAAGTCCACGAAGACTTCCTGAAATTCTTTCCCCACCACCTGAATGCGATGGACCGGGAAGGCATCAGGCAGTTCGTTGCTGAACATGAAACCGGTCACACTTTCCGGCGCAAGGCTCGCCACATCCTCCAACCAGGTGATTTGCCCCGGATGGGTGAGCCAAGGTCTGAGCTGTTCCTCCTGTAACTTCCGCATGGCCGGGCTGCGTTCGATCAATACGTAGCGAAGCCGGTGACGGAGAGCACTCTGGTGGCGCTCGATTGCGGTGAAGAAATCGCGGGCCAAGAGGCCCTTCCCCGGACCCATTTCAACCACGGTAAAGGGACCAGGACAGCCGAGGAGCCTGTCAACCTGCTTCGCCTGTTTTGCCAGCGCCTCCCCGAGAATGGGATGGACGTCGGAACTGGTGTAGAAGTCGCCGGACCAGCCGATCCGTTCCGCCCCGGATTCCTGCAGGCGCATGTAGTAGCCGTATTGAGGGTGATAGAGGGCCAATTCCATAAAACGGACGAAGGGAATGGGGCCCGAAGAAGCGATCTCGGACGCAATGACAGCAACGAGTTCAGGATGCCCGGTGCTCACAAGGACTCCGTAAATGCCTCAAAAAATTGAAAAAGTGACACCAAGAACCAATGGGTAGACTCTACCCATCCGCTTTAGGGCCAAAAGTGGCGTAGAGTAGCCTTGGGGGCGGTGCTAAGTCAAGGCAGAATCAGGGGGAATGGCAGCGCGCGGTTCGTTTTCAGCGAGCCGTGATGGCTTGGCAGAACGGTAACCAGAAGTGCCGACAGGTCGCTCACAAGGCGCTGCCATTCCGCCTCTTAGGGAGTGGGGAGATGAAGGAGCATGTGGTACCCGAGCCTTCGCGATTCGCAAGAACGAGAACCAGCGAGCTCCTCCCAAGGAGGGGGCAATGGGAGGGAGGATGCAGCGAGCCCTGCCAATTGGCGGAAGGGCCCCGAGTTACCGGTAGGTCGAGAATCGGCGCGGATTCCGCTCTGCACCCACTTCTCGAAGAGACAGCAATAGCGGAGAAACCGATGAAACCATGTGTGGCATGATAAGTTAGCCAAAATTCCTAATGATCCTATAGTTCATGTTCTCTAGGGAGCTGGAATGAGTCCTGCGAATCCGTGCAGACTTTGTGGAAGTGAATCCACGCTACGACAAAGCCACATTCTGCCAGCTTTCGCCATTCGCTGGTTACGTGAAAGCTCTGGCGGTGGACATATCAGGCGGGGCTCATCTCCCAATGTGCGGATACAGGACGGGCTCAAGCTTTACTGGCTCTGTAATTCCTGCGAGGAGCGCTTTGGTCAGTCGGAGACAGCTTTTTCAAAAAAGATATTCTATCCCTGTACAAATCGACAGCAGTGGCGATTTAATTACGAACAGTGGCTCCTACATTTCTGTGTCTCACTCTCCTGGCGAGTTCTGGAATACTATCGGACCGAAACGACAATCTTGGAACAATACACCCCTGAAGAGGTCGAGCGAATTGATCGAGCAAGAACCGCCTGGAAAGAATTCCTTCTCGGACAGCGGCCCCACCCAGGGAGTTATCGTCAGCACCTAATCCCTTTTGAGGAGATCGCCTCCTTCACGTTTCCTTCAAGCGAAGTCTCACCAGCCATTAATCGTTATCTGATGCGCGTGGTTGATATGGACCTTGCACGAGGCAAGACAACGATGTTTGCGTACTCTAAGTTGGGGCGATTCATCATTATCGGCTTCATCCGAGAAGAACATCCTAACAGGTGGCAAGGATCACAGGTTCGTGCCAAAGTGGGGACCATTGAGCCTGGGAACAATTCATTGCCAATTCAGTTCCTTCGGTACCTCAACGAACGAGCGGACACAATTAGACAACTTGTAGACAACTTGCGTCGAAGATAAGTCCCTCACAATTGGACAAAATCGACAAGGCGTTCCGTGACAATGCAGAACATTTTGTCAGCAGCGATCAGTTCCAAGCGCTGGAGAACGATGTACGGCCTTTCGGCATGGCTGCATTCGAGGGTACTGGTTCGGTTGAGGATTAAGGGTCGTGATCGACAAAAAAGCTGTCCGAGAATCTGCTGCCTGCACTTTTGCGCACTCTTTCCTCAATAAGAAGTGCTGTGCGATTCATTCGGCGATTGCGGCAATTCGGGCACCGTACTTCGTCTCCCCCCTGAAGCAGGCTCTTTAACAGAGGAGAGTCAATTTACGCATGGCATTCCCCAGCCAACAGTTTCACAGGGATAGGTGTCTTTTCGCACCGTATGCGGTGTGCGGACTCGCTCGTTTCGACTTGCTCGCTCCACAGGTAAATGAGTTGTAGGACCAAATGAAGGGGAGTTCAACTTTCAGTTTTTAAAGAGACTTTTACGCTTTCAAGGAATTTTTCATTGGCCTTCTGGATGCCGTCGGCAAATGTGGAAAGCAACTTGCTGCTTTAGTGTAATGATGTGTTGCGTCACCATTCGGGAGCGAACTAGAGGAGTAGAGGTATGAATTTCGTCCGGTTAACCGCATTGGCGTTTATCCTCGCCGTACCTGGGTTATCCTATGGCATGGGATTCAATCCCTTCAGCCATAGCTCCGATAACCACGGACCACCTCCCACGAGCGGGCCTGTTCAAAAGACAACGGTGATCAACAGCGTTCCGCTACCGGGAACGGCATTGGCCTTCGGTCTGGGATTCCTGGGGTTAGCGGCCTGGCGGCGGTATCGGCAGCAATAAGCTGAACTCCGCGACTCAGTCTTACGGCTAAATCGTGTCCTGTCTTGTTAGGGTAACGGCTGCTCGCAATTGACGACCAGTCAAGAGCATCTCCAGCATGAAGAGTGTTCGCTCATGTATCTGTTCAAGCCAGTGATCGAGCTAGTAACCGAGGCCTCCAAACTTCGTTTTCTCTTTAGATGAGGTGTCCCTATTGCAATTCTTCGGAGTGTGCCCGTGTGGGGCGACACGGCTTGCACGATTTCTTTCTCCGTTTGATAGGCAAGTATCCTTGGCAGTGCAGGAAATGCAAGGCTCGGTTTTATTTACGTCGGCGAGTACCCGGCTAACGATGCAGCCACACTGCCACGAAATCCTTAACAATCCAATACGCGATCAGTATAGGCTCGGCTGTACTGAAAACAGGGATACCTACTCCTCGTCTGTTACCACGCTGCTGCCAGGACAGGACAAGCTAGTCCCCATCTCGCCCCATGTCGGCGGAGCCCTCAGTTGTGGTGTCTTGTGGGGTTATATTGTCTGTGTTTGGGTCAGGGGTAATTCCTAAACCGCAGGTCGGATCGGAAAGAAACTGCGGCGATTGCGACAGATCTTCTCCTCTGCCCTATCAGGCGCATTAGTCTTTATGTTGCGAATCGGAGAGGCTCGGGCATCTTCTTCACCGCACAACCAGTCATCCCTGTGCCATGTGCGCGACCTGCTGAACAAATCGGGCACCATTCTGGCGAACGGCTGCGGTTCTTCCTTTGACTTCATCCATCCCTTTAGCTTGGCTGGAAGGGATGTGAATTGAGGCGTTCGCTCTTCACACTTACCTATGAGGGACGCTGCGCCATCTCGCGACCATTGCGGCAATTCGGGCACCGTTCTATCGAGCGACTGCGGCTTGCCATAGGCAAGTGGCGTCGATGTCCGACGTTCCGTTTGTGCATTGCAAAGAACGGAACTAGTTTCGACGCTAAGCAGTCGTGAGATGTAGAATGGTCGAATTGGCGTGTGGGGAGAGAGGCGGGCGCAGCGATCCTAGTTCACGCCCCATGACATTTCTTGTATTTCTTGCCCGAACCGCAGGGGCAGGGAT
>NZ_CDLUDY010000255.1:0-8709 GCF_975968855.1 Petrachloros mirabilis | reverse complement strand
CGCAAAATGTCACGAACCTGGTCGTTGATCCCGTCATGATTTCGAAAAGCGGCCACCCGCTGATCAAACCGGACGCCGTCGAGGCCATGAAGCAGCAGCTGTTCCCTCTTGCCTTGCTTGTGACACCGAATGTCCACGAAGCCCAGCAGCTGTCCGGCATCGAGATCAAGTCACTGGCGGATGCGCGACGAGCCGCGAAAGTGATTCACGGATTCGGGTGTAAGCACGTCTTAATCAAGGGAGGGCATCTCCTCGCCGAACGCGCCACGGACCTGCTCTACGATGGACGCTTTTTTAACATCTTCAAGGGAGAGTTTATCGAAACACCCCACACCCATGGGACCGGCTGCACCTATGCCTCCGCAATTACGGCTCATCTCGCAAGAGGCAAGAACCTGGCCGACGCGGTGCAAACCGCAAAGACTTATTTGACGGAAGCCATCCGCCATAGCTTGGCTATTGGACACGGGAATGGACCGACCAATCATTTTTACTTTCTTGGAGGGTGATGCGCGATGCGCTGCACTCCGCTGACATTTTTACTGACCGGCTTTGCCTGGCTGCTCCTCGCATCCCTGCTCGGCATCGCTACGTTAGTCGGCCTTGTCCAAGGCACACCGCTTCCGCCATGGCTCAAATCGATTCATGTGCACGGATCGTTGGTGGGAGGGCTCCTTCAACTGGTCATCGGCAGCCTCCTCGTTTCATTGGAACGATCCACTGCGCAGAAGCAAGCCTACTCCCAATCACGTCCGGCCCTGTTCTTCGCCTTGAATGGCATCACGATCGCGTTGCTGATCGCTCTGTGGCTTGGGGAAATGACGCTGGCCGGGATCTTCGGCGTGATCCTTCTCGGCGCCGTTATGAACACGGCCAGAGAAGCCTGGCACCACTCGCGGAAGATATTAAACGGACCGAGCGGAGTCAGCTGGGTCTACCGGGGAGCCGTGACGGCCTTGTTGCTCGGCATCATCATCGGAGTCTCGATGGCCTTCCGTCTCTACCCCGAGTACTACGCATATCTGCGGCTGCTGCATGTTCATCTCACCGTCTTGGGTTTTTTTACTGTAATTTTTTTCATCGGCAGTCATCAGATGCTGCCCGCCGTCTTGCAGAGGGAATTGGTTCACCTTCGGATGGCTGACATCATGTTATGGGCCATCCCGATTGGGTTCGCGGCGTTGCTCGGCGGCTTTGTCACCTCTTCACTTAAATTCGAATTGGCGATTGGTGGTCTTTTGCTCATCGGTGTCGGCATCTGCACCTACCGACTTCTCAAGACCTGGATTCGATCGGACATCTCCGGTAGCGCAGCGTCCGACCATCTGCTGATCGGCATCTTCTTTCTGATGCTGGCAACGGCGGCCGGCATCGCCATAGGTGCCAATTACCTGCCGGCGCAACCGATGTTTCCGATCGGATCCCTGCACGTAGTGGCCTATACCCACCTGGCCTTTGTCGGATTCATGGTTCAGAGCGTTTGCGGCGCGCTCTCGTACGCGCTACCCACAATCCTTGCGGCGAACAGAGTCCAGAATCATAAGAAACGAGGCCCATACCATGAGGAACTCGACGCCATCATGAACAGATGGCGAACAGTGCAACTGGGAACGATGAGTCTTGGAGCGATGGCTCTGGTCATCCTTGCCGCCCTCGTGTGGAGCTTCCCGCTCAATTCCTTGTATGTGCAATGGGCGGTGTGGATCGCGGCCGGCTCACTCCTCGCCGGCTTGACCCTCTTCACCGCCAAGTTAGCTTGGGCAGTTGGACTTCAACCGGCCCCGTAAGGCTGTCTATCCTACCGGCAACTCCATGGAAGAAGCGCTGACGTTTCAAGACGAATGGGGACATCGAGTCTCTGCGACCCTCAGCCGTCCGGAACAGGACGCCCACGCGGCCGTCATCCTTTGTCACGGCTTTCTGTCCAATAAGAACAGCACGACGAACAGGACATTGACGAGGCTGTTGAACGAGCGTGGACTGACGACGTTTCGGTTCGATTTTTTCGGCCAGGGAGAGAGCGAAGGGTTGTTCGAAGACATCACGACTTCACTTGCCATCGGGCAGGCTAAGGCTGCTATTTCAGTTGTTACTTCGCTGGGTTATCGGACCATCGGCCTCGTAGGCTCGAGTTTTGGAGGACTCGTGTCTATCCTCACGGCCTCTCAGAGACAGGACATTGCCTGCCTGGCCCTCAAGTGTCCGGTGGTGGATTTTGCGGAAGAGCTTCGCTTAGAATTCGGTCAGGACGAGATGGCCCGCTGGCAGACAACGGACACGATCCCGAACATCCTCGGAGGGTCGGAACGCGTCCGGCTGAAGTACCTCATGTACGAAGACTGCCTGCAGCAGATCGCCTATGAGCCGGCCACTCATGTGTCAGCGCCAACATTGATCGTGCAGGGACAGAAAGACGAGATGATTCCTCTGCATCAAAGCCGCCGGCTCTTTGAATCGCTCAGGGGGCGCAAGCGACTCGACATTTTGCCGGAAGCAGACCATCAGTTTACCCGAGGGGAAGATTTCCGCGCGATGACGGCATCGATAACTCAGTGGCTGGAAATGCACCTGGTTCCCTCGTATATGTCATAGCCGAGGTTCTGATGATTACCGAAGGCACCCAACACGTTCTCACGGTTCTCTACCCCCTGTACAAGGAGGAAGTGTACAAGCGCCGCGAACAGATGATGCGGCTCACCGCCTTCGGAGCCTTCGGGCTGATCGCCATGCTATTCGCCTTGATGCTGAGCCCCCTCAAGGGCCGGCTCTCGTCGCCGGAATCGTTCCTTCTCAGTCTCTCCGCGCTGGTGTGGTGCGGGCTATTTTGCGGGCTGGTCTTGCAGCAACAATATCGCCACCGCTTGGCCAAGCAGGTCCTGATCCAGCTCGAACAGGCGCTCGGGTTTTTCGAAGAAGGCTTGATTATGGAAAACCAGGCCCTCTATCCCAGGAAATGGAAATCCGCATGGCTCGGCGACCGTAGCGGAGAGTTTTACATTTCCTCACTCTGCCTGCTGACCGGTTTCTTCCTCATCACCCTGATGATCCTTTGACGACTGCTGTTCCGTTACTTCGCACACCGGAAACCCGTATAACTGTTGCGGGTCCTAGGCGGAAGTTTGAAGCGGCTGTACGTCAATAAATACTTTGCCAGATCAGACCACGATCCGCCCCGCAGGACTTTGAACTGGCCCCCTTCAGGACCTTGGGGGTTTTTCACAGGAGAGGCCTCATAATAGTTCGTCAGATACCAGTCCTGTACCCACTCATAAGCGTTGCCAGCCATGTGATAAAGGCCGTAGGGACTCCTCCCTCGGTCGAGTGAACGTACAGGCTTGAGCACCTGGTTGTAGCTAAACCGCGCTCCGATCGCGAAATTGGCAACATCGTTCGTTGGCACCTGATTACCCCAAGGATAGCGTCGGCCATCAGTTCCCCTCGCCGCCTTTTCCCATTCCGCCTCGGTCGGCAACCGCTTCTCTTTCCAACGACAATACGCGTCTGCGTCGTCCCAACTCACACCGACAACAGGCCGATCGCCATGCTGACTTAGCTGCACCGATTCCCATTGCCACGGCGCCGTACGATCTGTTGCCGAAATGAATTGAGCGTACTGTGACGTCGTCACTTCGTAGAGGTCGATTGAGAAGGTCTCCAGCCATACCGGATGCAGGGGGCGTTCATCCGCCAATGCTTCGTTCCCCTCCCGTCCCATCATAAATTCTCCGGCCGGAATCTCTACCATCGGCGTGTCGGCCACGGGCATTCGTTGCGCTGATCTGGCCTTCCTCAACCGGTCTAACTGAGCCCAGGAGACACCACTGCCCAACACGCTTACAAGCATGAAGACAATGACCGCAACGGCAGAAGATGGCGTTAATTTCAATGAATGATTCCTCCCACCACCCAATGGCGATCATCAATCACGTCGATCAGCAGCCGTGTCAGATTCATACGAGCCAGTTGAGATGTAACCTCGTCTTCAGTAAAAGCAGCGCGCAGCGAGTTATAAAAATCGCGACGGAGAATTTCCGGTTCACCGGCTGCATAGCGGTCAACGATCGCTTGCGCCGCCTCAGGTGATTCCGGACGCAACAGGTCCATGATAAGAACCGGCGAACCCGGTTTCACCAATTGTCGAAGGCGATTCCAGAACTGCAGAGGATTCGGCACATGGTGGAGAAGACTGTTGGAGATCACAGCATCAGCCAGGTTGGCGCCGGCAATATCCTGAAACCGCTCGCAGCGAAAGGTGATGCGATGGGCTAATCCAGCTTCAGCAACCGTCCTTTCGGCTAACCGAATCATCGGATCGGAAGCATCGAAACCGGTCACGCGGCAATCAGGCAGAGCTGTGGCCAGCCGGATCGGAATATCCCCGGGACCACAACCAAGATCAAACACCTGCCCTTTAGAAAAGTCCGGAAAGTACTCGCGAAAGCGATCGACGAAACCTTGATTTTCTTCCTCGAAGTCGGCCCCGGCATAGGCCAAGACCTGCGCCTCATCTTCCATAAGCTCCGGTTCAAGGATGCGATCCATGCTTCATTCCTCAAACAGGCTAAGGTCAAGGCTGAGGGTCAGCTCATTGTGAGGGAATGAACTGCCCCTGGCCTTTAGCCTCGATAACGACCTCGTCTCCCGGGCGGACAATACCGCTCTGCAAGACTCTCGCATACAGGCGGCTCCAGCCAGGGTTCTTTTTTTGCGAGATCCTCGAGAACTCTCCGTCACGAAACCAGCGGGCATTCCATTCGCACGGCGCACAGTAGCTGGTCAACTTCAGACGCACGACAGGGCCGATGTTCAGATGTACACCCGGCTCAAGCTTTTCCCATTGAACTCCCGCCAGTGTGAGATTTTCTCCCGACGAACCAGGGTCGATCGAGTGCCCCTCATCTTGGAGTCGCTCGATGAGCTCCAACGAAAACACACAGACCGCACGATCCGGACCGCCATGAACCTTGAGATTGCGCTGTCGATCGCCATCCAATCCCTGTTCCGTAACCTTAGCTTCGAGGACCGGCAACTTCGGCAGCCCTCCGTCTGAAATATTAATCTGATGCACATGAGGGTACGGCGGCCGGCCTGAATCCCTCATGACTCCCCTCCCTCACAGGATTGCCCGCGGGTAAAGCCGATCGCAATCCATCCCTCTCGCTCCCGCTGATCAACCGGATAGAATCCCACGCGCGCGAACGCTTCTCTAATCTCTACACCTTGGTCATGTAACAGACCGGACACGATTAGCATTCTTTTGGTGCAAGCAGCGAGAGGCTCCGCCAAAGATAGGAGGGTTTGTCGATCCAAATTGGCCAACACGATGTCGTACATCTGGTCACGGTCGAGAGTTCCGCACTGGAGTGCCAGTTCCTCGCCGAATTGATTCAGCCGAGCATATTCCTTCGAACAATCAACCGCTACAGGATCGTTATCGATCCCGGTTGCCCTGCCTGCCCCCAACCTGAGTGCGACCATCGCCAGAATACCGCTACCTGCCCCAACGTCCAGGACGGTATCACCAATACGGACGACCTCTTCGAGCCATTCCAATACCATCCGAGTTGTCGCATGGTGGCCGGTCCCAAAGGCCTGTTTGGGGTCGAGGATGATCTCAATCTGCTCCGGCCCAGCGGCAACATTCTCCCAGGTCGGTCTTATCACAATCCGTTTCCCCACCCACAGCGGCTTCACGGACTGCGCCCAACGCCTATTCCAATCTTGATCCGGAAGCGACTGCACGAGAATTCCTGGAAGATCGACTCCAGCCCCATCCAATTGATCAAGCACCTTGCGAAGGCGAACAAGATGGTCAGGAGACCAGACAGGATGCGGCCAATACAGGTGGATCGTTTCCCCGTCTTGCCAGGCCCCTTGCACGTTCGGATCGTCGAGCAAACTCAACAATTCCCCCGCATCGACAGGTGAGGCAATCTGGACATCCACCCATTTGGAATTCATTGACGACATGACGTCCTTCAAGTAAGGTCGGCTACCAAATGGCTACATTTTCCCGCGCAACACGACTCGAGCAACTCCTCGCAAGGGTGCAACGTCTCATCGATAGGGGCACAAGCGGCAGCTCACGTTTCACAAAATGGCGTTTGGGAATCTTCATCGCAGGAGCCCTCTGCAGCGTCACTTTGTTCAGATCAGGCTGGTACAGCACCGGGAACCTCGTGCTCGCGGGCTTCGTCGTCCTTTTCCTGATCGTCGCCGCCTATCATAACAGCCTCGAGCATCGGATTCATCGGTTGCGGATTTGGCATCAGATCAAGTCCGTTCACCTTGCGCGCGTCCGGCTTGATTGGACGACAATTCCTCAGAAATCAGTTGATGTCCCATCGTCACATCTCTATGCACTGGATCTAGATCTGATCGGCCCCCACTCGCTCCTGCACCTCATTGACAACACGGTCTCAGACCAAGGACGTCTTCGCCTGAACTCGTGGCTGCTCAAGCAACCGCCGGACACAGCAGCATGGGCAGCCCGTCAACGGCTGGTGAAAAAGTTGAAACCTCGATCACTTTTCCGCGATCGGCTCGTGTTGGAAGCACATCTTGCCGGCGAGCACGAAATCAACGGACGGCGCCTCGAAGCGGCCCTGAATCATCCGGTCGGATTTCCCCATCTCGAGACAGTGCTCATTGTTCAAAGTCTCCTTGCCCTGACAACCATCTTCCTCGTAACCGGGACGCTGCTGGATTGGTTTCCGGGGTACTGGATGTTCTCGTTCGCCCTCTACGCCATGATCTACTTCATGACCGACCAGGGAGAAGAACTCCTGGAACACGCCGTCGGGCTTCACCACGAGATGGAACAACTGAGCAGAGTCCTGCGGTATCTCGAACGGCATGCGAGGGGATCACTATCAGCTCTTGCTGACGTTTGCCGACCGCTCCTGGTCCCAGGCAAAACGCCCTCGTCGTTGACCAAACAGGTCGCCCGCGTGCTGCACGGTATCAGCATCAAAGCGCATCCACTTGTGCATTTGGGCTTCAACGCCATCTGCCCATGGGATCTCTTCTTTACCTTTCGGTTGAAGAGATTCCAACGCCGGATTCAAGCGGAGCTGCCGGTCTGGCTCGATCGATTGGCAGAAGTGGAAGCGGCCTCCGCGCTTGCAACCTTCGCCTATTTGCATCCATCCTTCGTATGGCCTCAACCGGGAACCCGTGCCGGAGTGACGGCCGGCGCGCTCGGCCATCCATTGATTCCACCCCATACCCGCATTGCAAACGACCTCGATATCTCCGGCCTCGGCACCATCCATCTCATCACCGGCTCGAACATGTCCGGCAAGAGCACGTTTCTACGAACGATCGGCATCAATGTCTGCCTTGCGCAGGCCGGCGCGCCTGTCTGCGCGACTCGCTTCGAGTGGAGTTGGAGCCGCATCGGCTGCTGCCTCCGCATCAACGATTCGCTGGATGCTGGCTTGTCGTTTTTCTATGCCGAGGTGAAACGATTGAAAGCGCTCCTCGCAGCAACCGAGGACAAGACGGCTCCCCCGATACTGTTTCTGATCGATGAGATTTTCAAGGGGACGAACAATCGCGAACGGCTGATAGGAAGCCGCGCCTACATTAAGGCACTCTCGAAAGGAAACGGATTTGGCCTAGTGAGCACGCACGACCTGGAATTGACCGACCTCCAGAAAGAAATTTCTTCCCTCACAAACGCGCATTTCCAAGAAATTGTCGCCGACGGCGCGCTCGAGTTCGATTACACACTGCGTCCAGGTCCCTGTCCGACCACCAATGCACTGCGGATCATGGAGCTGGAAGGACTCCCGGTGCCTCTCCCTGACAAATTGGGTTGAAGAGATTCTCCGCAAATCGCTTTATCAAATGATATCGGCGATCGCTTCATACCAATGAAGCGAATGGGCCTCAGCGCAACTGAAAGTACGAGCGCTTCCACAAGCGTTCGGGACAATAGATGAATTTCTGTGTTTAAGCGAACCATGTCAAAACGGTCGCCACATTACGGAATACGGAATTTTTTCCTCTTAATGCCAACGAAACGTTTTTCATCGGAGCAAGCACTCCAGTTTCACTCAAACAACGGCATTATCGTGACCGATTCGAATGGTGTATGACATTACAGCCTCTCTGACCTTTGCGCCACTGTAGTCTCACAAATACCCCCAATCTCTCCGTTCTTCGATACTGGCGTGGTCTATATTCTTGTGCTATGTATGCGCCACCTATGGCCACCATGATGAGTCAAAAGCTTACGACACCTGTTTTTCACCCTTGGGCAACCTGTCTCCTCACCGGCATGCTCATTCGACACCTTGAAGCCTGTAATCCCGAAGCCGCGAAAGAGCTTAATCACCGCACATTGTTCGATGGCCTTGACGCCTTCAACGACCTTCGCGATCCTCACGGCTATCTCCTGGATCCCAACAATTGGGTTCCCCACGAAGTATTACGGCGATTGCTACTCCAATGCGAGCTTTTAACGGGCCAAAAGGATGTCGCCTATCAGGCAGCGTTGTCGCACTATAGTGAGGCGAAAGGGAAAGCTCCTACGTTACTGGAAACCATTGGGCTTTTAGTAAATAACGTCAACGCGCTACTGATGTCGGCAGGACATTGGGCTTCCGCCTACACTAACTACCTAACCCTTCAAACATTTACACGTACAGCTGAGCCCGGCATTCTTTATCTTCTTTCTTCATATCGATCCCCAGTCCGCCCTCT
>NZ_CDLUDY010000254.1:0-25321 GCF_975968855.1 Petrachloros mirabilis | reverse complement strand
CAATTTGATCGGGTCGTTGCACGCGGCTGGATTTCGGCAACTCAAGACGCAGATGAGCTTCCGAAGCGGCATCTATCTCGGCTCACAAGAATGCTGGGTCGAGTATCCCGATCCGCAACAGGAGGCATTCGATCAACCTGGGCTACTGACAAAGGTAAAGAACTGGCTGCGTCCTCGCCGTCAGGAATCTGATCGATGAGCTTCATACCGATTGAACAAATTCAAACTTCACCGTTGAGTTTGCGCGAAGCTTCCTCCCGCCGGCTTCCATCCTGGTTCAAAGTCGAAGCGAAGACAGGGCCGGACTATTTCGACATCAGG
Source organism: Petrachloros mirabilis (assembly GCF_975968855.1). Classification (NCBI taxonomy): domain Bacteria; kingdom Bacillati; phylum Cyanobacteriota; class Cyanophyceae; order Synechococcales; family Petrachlorosaceae; genus Petrachloros; species Petrachloros mirabilis. Next base: position 25,000 of record NZ_CDLUDY010000254.1, on the reverse strand, counting down.
CGGACCATTGAACGGCTCAAACTCCACACGATCTGCGAAGAAGCCCGGTGCCCGAATCGATGGGAATGTTGGAATGCCAGGACGGCCACCTTCTTGATATTGGGAGACATCTGTACCAGGCGCTGCCACTATTGCTCGGTGGAAACCGGAAGGCCGCTGTCGGTCGATCACGAGGAGCCACAACGCGTTGCGGAAGCGGTGTGTGCCCTCAGCCTTCGCCACGCGGTCATCACCTCGGTCAATCGGGATGAGCTGTCGGATGGAGGCGCTGCCATCTTTGCGGAAACCATCAGAGCAATCAGAAGGTTGAATCTGGCCTGCACGATTGAGGTCTTGATTCCGGATTTTGAAGGGAACGAGCAGGCGCTGTCTGCGATTTGCTCCGAGAACCCCGAGATCGTCAATCACAACATTGAAACCGTCCCGAGGCTCTTTCCTGCGCTGAGGCCGCAGGGAAAGTATCAACGTTCAGTTAGCCTGCTTCGTCAAGCTAAAGAACAAGGGATGACCACGAAGTCGGGATTGATCCTCGGGATGGGGGAGACCTCTGATGAAGCGCGCGCAGTGATGCGCGACCTTCGCAAAGTGAATTGCGACATTGTCACGATCGGCCAGTACCTGCAGCCGACAAGAAACCACCTTCCGGTTGCGCGTTACTACGACCCTTCCGAGTTTCAGAAATTAAAGGAGGAGGGGATGGCTATGGGTTTCACCCGCGTCGAATCGGGCCCGCTGGTTCGAAGCTCCTACCGCGCAGGTCATCAGGTCATTCTTTAGGTGGTGGAGAAACATCTACACAGCACTTTCATCGTAACCGAAATTTATGCGTCTAGCCCTTGCGTGAGGACGTTGGAGATTAACCTGCGCGCTTCGTCCTGAATGCGTGCGAGGTGTTCTCGCCCTTTGAAGCTTTCCGCGTACAACTTGTAGACATCCTCAGTTCCGGAGGGTCTTGCGGCGAACCAGCCATGCTCGGTTACGACTTTGAGTCCTCCGATTGCGGCACCGTTGCCTGGAGCTTTGGTGAGCATCGCGATGATCTTGTCGCCGGCAAGTTCGGTCGCTTTGACCTGATGGGGAGAAAGCTTCGAGAGGACGGCTTTCTGCTCCGGTGTCGCCCGTGCATCGATTCGTTCATAGACCGGCTCGCCTAATTCCTTCGTGAGCTCGAGATAATGCTCTGCGGGATCTTTTCCCGTTTTCGCCATCATCTCGGCGGCGAGCAGATCCATAATGATGCCGTCTTTGTCGGTAGACCAGACGGTTCCGTCCCGTCTCAGAAAAGAAGCTCCGGCACTTTCTTCCCCGCCGAATCCCAGGGAGCCGTCAAGCAAGCCGTCGACAAACCATTTGAACCCAACCGGGACTTCGAATAGCTTACGGTTGACTTTTGCCGCCACCCGGTCGATGAGACTGCTGCTTACCAATGTTTTTCCTATCCCGACATCAAGGCTCCACTGGGGGCGATGGGTATAGAGATAGGATATCGCCACAGCGAGATAATGATTGGGGTTCATCAGCCCTGTTGATCGGGTCACTATACCGTGCCGGTCGTTATCGGCATCGTTCCCGAACGCGATGTCATATCGGTCTTTTAGGGCGACAAGATTGGCCATCGCATAGGGGGACGAACAGTCCATGCGAATTTTGCCGTCCCAGTCCAGCGGCATGAATCGAAAGGTTTGATCGATCGCCGGGTTCGCGACCTCGATGTTCAATCCATACCGTTCGGCGAGCGGCCTCCAGTAGGCTACCCCTGAGCCTCCCAAGGGATCGACACCTATTCTCAATTGCGCCGACTTCATGACGTCAAGATCGACGACATTCCACAAGTCATCCACATAGGTTCCGATATAATCATGGCTTCTGGTTGTCGAGGCCTTCCTTGCTTTCTCGTACGGCACTCGCTTGAGCCCTAGCAGGTTGTCTGTGAGCAATGCGTTGGCTCGTTCTTCGATCCATTTCGTTGCAGTGGTATCGGCCGGTCCGCCGTGTGGCGGGTTATATTTGATGCCACCGTCTTCCGGCGGGTTATGCGAGGGAGTGATGACGATGCCGTCCGCAAGTCCTAATGTGCGGCCGCGGTTGTAGGCCAGGATGGCATGGGAGATTACCGGGGTCGGCGTGTACCCTCCGTCCTGATCAATGACCGTTTCAACGCCATTGGCTGCCAGAACTTCTAAGGCTGTACGGAATGCAGGCTGTGAAAGGGCATGGGTGTCCAGCCCGAGATACAATGGACCGTTTGTGCCTTGAGCTGCGCGGTATTCACAGACCGATTGAGTCACGGCCAGGATGTGTGCTTCATTAAATGAGTGCTTGAACGATGAACCACGGTGGCCCGATGTTCCGAAGGAAACTTTTTGCTCGCGGACGCCCGGATCAGGTTTTTTCCCGTAATAGGCCTGCAACAATGCGGACACATCGACCAGAGTTGATTCGGGTGCGACCTTGCCGGCAAGCGGGTGGATTGCCATACAACTCCTCTAGACTTGTCGGCCAACATCTGTCAACTAGAAACATGACCATCAGTTACTTCGATGCCGACGGATCTTCGTTCCCCAAGAGGTCGAGAACGACTTGATTCCATCCAGACGGACCGGGAGCCGGCACGAGGTTCAAACCCGGAAGGGCCACTCGCACATCGTGGAAACCATTCGGGCGTTGCACGAGGAACGGTCGGTCCACTGCAGCAAGCATCGGGAGATCGTTCGGACTATCTCCGATTCCTACGGTCAGGAGACGATGGGCCGATCCGGTATCAATACCGCGTCGGTACCATCCAGACAACAAGCGAACAGCATGCCCTTTATCCTGTGTGCCCATCAGGTGAAAAAATCTCCCTCCTGGCACACAACGCAGACCTTTGGCTTCTATGTCCTCTCTGAGCTGCTCGAGCACGGATGATGAACCGGAAAAAAGGAAAGGCTCGTCGTATTCTCTTTGCTTGGACAGGTGGGCGTCCGCTATTGAGAGTCCTGTGTGTTGCGCCACTTCCTCTGACGTCATGTCGCCGAAGCCTCGCACCTCGCGCCCAAATCTCTGTTGCATTTCTACTAGAACAGAACGAAGTTGTGCGTAGGGGACGCCAAGTTCTACAACGAAATAGTCGCCTCGAGGGATGGCGTCATCGATCGGAAATGGAAAATACGCTTTGGGAATAAAGATGCCTCCACCGTTCTCGACGACGAATGGATCCTTCAACTGCACACGAAAACGGAGAGGCTCCATCTCCGCGCGAGTCTTGCTCGAGACGAGAATCACCGGCACCTGGCGGGATCGAGCGGCATCGAGGGCTTCCAATGCCGCGTCGAACGCGTATGTGTTGCCATCGAGGAGGGTGCCGTCTAAGTCTGTGAAGATGATGAGACGATTGTCTTCTTTCATGACCGTGATGCCGTTTTAACGACCTCGAATATTCATGGTTGCGCTGGGCCCGCGGATGAATAACAATAGCATAGCTCAAGCGCGGAGGGAGTATGTCAGACTTTTTTCAGAATGGCGTCGTGTCCGTGTTGCACAGGCTCGGTGGTGATAACGTTCTCCAGCTCGAGCAGGAATTGGAGCAGTACGGCAAAATCAATCCGATCGCCCTCGTGCTGCCATCACTATATTCAGAACTTGAAAAGCCCGCGCTCAAGGGCATTGTCGAACAGCTCAAATCGGTTCGCTATCTCAACGAAATTGTGATCGCACTTGGCCAGGCTTCGGCCTTGGAATTCCGTCGGGCTAAGGATTACTTCAAGGTTCTTCCGCAGGAAGTGCGTTTGGTATGGGTCGATGGGCCGAGGATTCAGGGGATCCTCAAAAATCTTACGAGCCAGGCGATTGATGTCGGGTTGCCCGGGAAGGGCCAATCCTGCTGGCTTGCCTTCGGGTATGTTCTGGCGCATCAGCGTAGCAATGTGATCGCTCTTCACGACTGCGACATCCTCAGTTACAAGCGGGAGTATTTGGCACGGCTCTGTTACCCGATCGCGAATCCGAATCTCGGCTACGAATTCTGTAAAGGGTACTATGGCCGGGTCACGGATCGCTTGCATGGCCGTGTAACCAGGCTTCTCATGACTCCCTTGATCAGAAGTTTGCAGCAGCTGGTGGGTCCTCAGGCGTTGTTGACATTCCTAGACAGCTTCCGTTATCCACTCGCCGGCGAGTTCGCCATGGTACGGGATCTCGCGTGGATCAATCGTATCCCGGGAGACTGGGGGCTGGAAGTCGGGGTCCTTGCGGAAGTGTATCGGAATTGCGCATTTCGGCGGATCTGTCAGGCTGACATCGCCGACAGCTACGAACATAAGCATCAATCGCTCTCGGCAGGTGATCCTGAAAGAGGCTTGCTGAAAATGACGGTGGACATCACCAAATCCTTGTTCAGAAATCTGGCCAACGAGGGTGTGGTTTTGTCGGATTCGACCCTCAAAACGCTCCTGGCTACCTATCTTCAGGCCGCACAAGAAGCGATTCGTCGGTACGAAGATGATGCGGCTATTAATAGTCTCCGGTTCGACCGGCATGAGGAACGAACTGCAGTGGAGGCGTTTTTGAAAGGTATCCGTATGGCTTCCGATGTGTTCTTGAAGGACCCGCTAGGGGTTCCATTGATTGCGAACTGGAGCAGAGTGGCCGCGGCTGTCCCGAATATTTTTGATCAGATGGTGGAGGCAGTCGAGGAAGACCATGCGTGGAATCCAGCAACGACCGGCAAGAAAGCCGTCTCATGAAACCCACTCCCATTGAACTGGCTCAGGCCACGGAGGAAAAAGTCCGTGACGTCGGCGAAACTGAGATACTAGTCGGCATCCCGAGTTACAACAATGCCGACACTATCGGCCACGTGGTCCATGCCGTCAGCGCCGGCCTGGCGAAGTATTTCCCGGGCCACCGTGCCGTACTGGTCAATTCAGACGGCGGTTCGACGGATGGGACAACCGACGTCGTGGCGCGAACCGACCATGACCATCGCCCGCTTCTCATCAGCGATCGCCAGAGCCCCCTCCACAAGATCATCACGCCTTATCACGGCATTCCGGGCAAAGGGAGTGCCTTTCGAACCATCTTTGAGATCGCCCGCCGGACAAAGGCCAAAGCCTGCGTCGTCGTGGATTCCGACCTCAGGAGCATCACTCCGGAATGGATCGAGCTGCTCGTCCGCCCGGTATTAGAAGAGGGGTATGATTACGTCGCCCCGTATTATCTCCGGCACAAGTATGACGGCACGATTACCAACAGCATTGTCTATCCGCTAACCAGGACCCTGTACGGCGAACGGATCAGACAACCCATCGGCGGGGACTTCGGATTTGCCGGCCGACTGGCGGAACATTACCTGGACCAGCATGTGTGGGAATCTGAAGTCGCTAAATTCGGCATCGACATTTGGATGACGACGGAGGCCGTAGCCAGCGGCGCCCGTGTCTGCCAGAGTTTTCTCGGTGCAAAAATTCACAATCCCAAAGACCCTGCCGCAGACCTCTCTTCCATGCTGGTGCAGGTCGTCGGAGCGGTCTTTGCTTTGATGGAAGAACATGAAACGGTCTGGCGGGAGCGCACGGGATCGAATATCGTCAAGCTGTTCGGGTTTCAATACGAAGTCGGCGTGGAGCCGGTGAATGTGAACGTGGAACGCATGATCGCGAGTTTTCGGCAGGGCTTGTCCGACCTGGAACCGATCTGGAGCCAGATCCTGACTCCTGTTGTCATGCAGGACCTGCTTGCCCTCAAAGCCGTTTCTGATAGAGATTTTCGTATTCCCGACGAATTGTGGGCCAAGATCGTCTATGACGCTGCGGCTTCATACCATGCGCGTGTGATGCCAAGAGATCATCTGCTGAAAGCCCTTACTCCGCTTTATCTTGGACGAACCGCGACATTTGTACTGGAAACGCAGGGGTTGACCTCCGCCGAAGCGGAAGGGCGTATCGAATCACTCTGTCGCGCGTATGAACAATTGAAACCGTATCTGCTTGATCAATGGAAACAGAGAGCTTCAAGCTGAAAAAGGCCGTGATGAAACTATCGTGGAACACGCACCATAACAAGGGAGCCGACCATGGACAACTTTGTTGAGACGGCATTGCTGGGACCGTTACAGGAGCTGGCCCGCCAAGTACTTGCGGTGCTCCCGAATGTCCTCGCAATGGTGATCATCATCTCGGTCGGTCTGTTCGCGGCTTGGAGTGTCGGGCACACCGTTGAACGGTTGTTGCGTGTCTTGAAGTTGGATGAGTTAGGCAACAGTTTAGGGGTCAATTCCGCACTTGCGCGAGGCGGTGTCAAAGCCGATCCCTCTCGCCTGGTAGGGCGGGCTGCGTACTGGATTGTGTTAACTTTCGCCTTTGTCGCGGGACTCGGCGCGCTCAACTTGCAACCCATCAACCAGTTCGCGCAATCGTTTCTTGGTTACATTCCGCATCTTCTGACTGCCTCGATTATCCTGGCAGCAGGATACCTCCTGTCCAATTTCGTTTCCCAGGCGGTGTTGATCGCTGCCGTGAATGCCGGCCTGCCGCCTGCCCGTATGTTGGCTGCCGTCTCACGTTGGGGAGTGCAACTTGTTGCTGTCGCGATGGCATTGGAGCAGCTCGGAATCGCAGAGAACATCGTTGTCGTCGGATTTGCGATCACGCTAGGGGGCGTCGTCCTTGCTGCCGCGATTGCCTTTGGACTCGGAGCCAAGGATCTCGCCAAAGATTACATGGAGCGGAGATTCTCCCACCGGCAAGGAAGCGAGGCGCCGGACGACTTGTCCCATATGTAGTCGCGTTTGCCTGGCTGTCCAATATTATTAAGGGAGGGCATGGGCCTATCTTTTATCCGTCCAGTGACTGTCGCTCGCTTTTGGGGGCGGCTTCTTTGCGCCTCGGTCTGCGTGCTCGCCGGATGTTCCTCATCGCAAGATTCTTCATCGTCGGGTCAGGACATTGAGATCGTTTTCAAGCACGGGAAGGTCGCCGGCGATCCCCAGGTCATGGCCGGCCTCCTTCGCGACTTCGAAGCCGGTCATCCTGGCCTGCGGGTCCGGGAAGAGATCCTGCCTAGCTCATCCGACCAGCAACATCAGTTTTATGCCATTACGTTGGAGGGCCGGCAGGCCCCTTTCGACGTCATCGCCGTCGACACGATTTGGGTGCAGGAATTCGCGAAGGCCGGCTGGATCAGGCCGTTGCAATCGCTCCTGTCGCCGGAAGCACGCGCCCGGTACTTTCCCGGTCCTATCCGAGCGGCCACGCTCAAGGATCAACTGTACGCGATTCCCTGGTACATCGATGCCGGCGTGCTGTATTACCGAAAAGATCTCCTCGATCGGTACGGATATGCGCCGCCCAAGACCTGGCAGGATCTCGTCGCAGCGGCGCGAGCGATCTTGGATGCAGAAGGTGATCCGAAACTGGCCGGTTTTATCTGGCAGGGAAAACAATACGAAGGGCTCGTCTGCGTCACATTGGAATTTCTCAGAAGTCGCGGCGCCGACCTGTGGGAGGGCGACGAAGTCGAAGCGGCAGAGGCGCTGCAGTTCATGCGGGACCTGATCGTGAAACATCGTGTGACGCCGGCGCCTGTTGCGACAGCGGACGAAGAGGGGACCAGGCATCTCTTCGGCTCCGGGCGCGCGGTATTCCTCCGCAACTGGCCCTATGCCTGGACTCTCTTTCAGCAGGAACGATCAGTCGTGAAAGGGAAGGTCGGGATCGCACCTCTTCCGGCGTTTCCCGGTCGATCGGGAGTACCGACACTGGGCGGATGGGCTCTGGCTATCCCGAGCAGAGCTTCCCATCCCAAGGCTGCCGAGGAACTCATCCGGTATCTGGCATCCCCACCTGTTCAACTTACCATGGCGCTCAAGGTCGGGTACAAGCCCGTCCATCGGGACCTGTACAGCGACAAGCGGCTCCTTGACGTTCAACCCTGGATGGAGCAACTACTGCCGACGTTTCTTGCGGCGGAACCGCGCCCTGTCACGCCGTACTACTTGATGTTCTCGCAAGTGCTGCAACCTGAATTGAGCGCGGTCGTTGTCGGCACGAAGTCGCCCCTGGATGCCGTCCGAGCAATCAGAAAACAGACGACGCTCATCCTGGGACGGCATATGGAGGAAGGGGTTTCATGACCGGGAAGCATGGAGTCGTGGCGTCACGATACCAATCATGAATCGCCTTCCGGTAGTGGTTCGCCTGGCGGAATCGACGTGGGGTTATCTTTTCGCCGGTCCGTCGTTGTTGTTGATCGGCCTGTTGGCCCTCCTGCCTATTCTCGGAGCGCTCTGGTTGAGTCTTCATCAGCGCTTGCCGATTTTTGCAATCGATGAATATGTCGGCATACTGAATTACACGAGACTTTGGAGCGACGACCGATTTTGGGCCGCCTTGGGGACGACACTCTATTTTACAAGTCTCTCCGTTGCACTCGAACTCTGCATCGGTTTTGTTCTTGCCCTAGTGCTCTGGCATTTCGCGGGACGTTCTTCAGGAACGCCTCGCTGGATACAAGTCGCCATTGTGCTGCCATGGGCCGTGCCGACGGTCGTGTCCGCCCAGATGTGGGGATGGCTCTATCATCCTGAGTACGGCTTGCTGAATTATCTCCTGGTTTCGGTCGGTCTCATATCCGATCCTATAGACTGGCTTGCCGACCCCTCCTGGGCCATTCATGCCGCCATCATCATGGACGTTTGGAAAACCGCCCCCTTTGCCGCCTTGCTGCTCTTCGCCGGGATGAATGCCATTCCTTCGGATCTGTATCAGGCGGCACGTGTTGACGGGGCTGGAGTGTTGGCGCAATTTCGGCTCATTACGCTGCCGCTGTTGCTGCCTATAATCCTCATTGTCTTGATTTTCAGGACGATGGACGCCGTGCGCGTTTTCGATGCCGTGTTCGTGTTAACGGGCGGGGGGCCCGGAGGCACCACGGAAACATTGTCGATTTACGCCTATCGAATGCTCTTCCAGACGCTTCAATTCGGCTATGGTTCGACCTTGGCCACAGCCATGTTTCTCCTCGTCGCCGCATTGACGGCTGTGTATCTTTTGTTGCTTCGACGACACCTCGCGGGGGCTGTCCAATGACCGCGAGCCGCCGACAGGGGGTGTTGCTTGCGGTTGTGTTCGTCTTTACGTTTGGGTTCTGCCTGGGGCCTCTTGTCTGGCAAGCGATCACGTCGATCAAACCGGAAGAGGATCTCGTGCGGCTGCCACCGCTCCTCCCCATCGATCCAACGTTGGGCCACTTCGGAGCCGTACTCGGTGATCCTGCGATGACACGCTCCCTGTTCAACAGTCTCATCGTGGCGGCCGGGTCGACGATTCTAGCGATCGTTCTCGGAAGCGGCTGCGCGTTCGCCCTCTCGCGGCTGCCAATCGCTGGTAAACCCGTGATCCTGGGCTTGGTGTTGTCCATCACCATGTTCCCGCCCATTGCGGTCATCAGTCCGCTCTATCTCATCGTCAGGACTTTGGGACTGAGAGATACATTGACGGCACTCATTTTGACCCATGCAGCCTATGCCCTGCCGTTGGCCATCTGGATTCTCACGAGTTTCGTGCGACAAATTCCACCCGCACTGTATCAAGCCGCCAGAATCGATGGTTGCAGCCCCCTGCGGGCGTTCGTGTCGGTGATTGTGCCGTTGGCTCGACCTGGAATCGCCGTTGCGGCGCTGCTCGTGTTCATATTCTCGTGGAATGAATTTATGTTTGCCCTGACGTTGACGGCCAGTGAGGTGTCGCGAACGGCTCCGGTGGCCCTTGCGCTGTTTCCCGGCTTGCATGAAATTCCCTGGGGCGATATCGCCGCCGCTTCTCTCATCGTAACGGCACCTGTCGGCGCACTGGCCATCATATTTCAACGCCATATTGTCGCCGGTTTGACGGCAGGAAGTGTCAAAGGCTGATGGCCGAAGTCAGACTTGAACAGATCGGAAAACGGTTCGGAGAACACGATGTGCTCTCGAGCCTCGAATTGACGATCCGTGACGGGGAATTCTTCACGATCGTCGGCCCGTCGGGATGCGGAAAATCCACGCTCTTGAACATTTTGGCAGGTCTTGAGATGCCCACGGCCGGACGTATCCGCTTCGACGGTGAAGATGTGACCCATCAAGAGCCTCGCGAGCGGGATGTCGCTCTTGTGTTCCAAAGCTACGCTCTCTATCCGCACATGACAGTACGGGACAACCTGTCTTTCCCGCTGCGCGTGTCAGCGAGGTCTTCGAAGCGAGACCCGCGGAGCATCCAGGAAGAAGTGAACAAGGTGGCTGGTATGTTGGGCTTGGAGTCTTTACTGGATCGTTGGCCCCGGCAGCTTTCCGGAGGACAGCGTCAACGGGTGGCTTTGGGGCGTGCGCTCATCCGCCAGCCGCGCGTCTTTCTGCTCGACGAACCGCTCTCGAATCTGGATGCCCAGCTACGGTCGGTCATGAGGGCGGAATTACGCCGTCTCCACGATCAGTTGGGCACGACGATGATCTATGTCACGCACGATCAAACCGAAGCCATGACGCTGGCAGATCGCGTGGCTGTTCTCGACCGGGGCCGAATTCAGCAGATCGGTGCGCCGCGCGAGTTATACGATCGGCCAAATACGTTGTTTGTCGCCGGCTTCATCGGCTATCCACAGATCAACGTGCTTGATGCAGTCATGGCAGGTGGTCATGTCCGAAGTGGAACAATTGACGTGCCTCTTGCGAGGACCGGGGCGCAAATTCCTGTTGACGAAGGGGCCCGTGTCAAAATCGGCATCCGCCCTGAACAACTCAGTGTTACGGACAAGCCGGCAGGCGGCGCCTTGCCGCATGCCAGTGGAACACGGATAGAAGGAACTTTACGGCTGATCGAGCATACCGGCAGCCAGGCGTGGGCGACGATGGAAGTTGGCAGCGGGAAGGAAGTCACCCTTCTGGTGGGCCATGCTCCTCCGGATCTTTCGAGCAAACCGGGTGAGCCGGTAGCGGGCATCATTACCAACGGGCCACTTCATCTCTTTGATCCGGAAAGCGGCCGCGCTCTGGCACGTCATGAATTGTCGCGATGAGTGCAACCGGTGTATCGGTCTTCTGTCTGATTGCAGCCGGAGAAGCCGATGTTCAGAGGTTGTCTAAGGCCGTGCACGTCTTTTTGGCTTAATTGAACGCCATGTCTGAGATGATGGGTGAAGTGACAGTTTCCGATCGGTTCAGTCCTTCAAGCTGTGAATCGCGTATTGACACCGCGGATTATCATAGCAAAGTGAGGGGCGAGGCAGGGAAAGAAAACAATGGACTATTCGGTACTGACCTGGATAGGTATCGCACTCTGCATTAGCCAATCGGCGCTATTTTCCGGGTTGAACCTTGCCGTGTTTAGTTTGGGACGTCTGCGCCTCGAAGCGGAATCGGCGAGCGGCAACTATGATGCCCGAACGGTCTTGGCCTTGCGCGACCGGCCGAACGAAATTCTTTCGACGATTCTATGGGGCAACGTCGGTATCAACGTGCTTCTGACCTTGCTCTCGAATTCCGTCATGGCAGGTGTCAGCGCCTTCCTTTTTTCGACGTTCCTCATTACGATCATGGGAGAAATCGTCCCGCAGGCGTACTTTTCTCGCCACGCGGTCAAGATGGCGTCTCGTTTTGCCCCCATCCTCTGGATGTATCGGGGCCTCTTATATCCTATCGTAAAACCCACATCCTTGATGCTGGATTACTGGCTCGGAAAAGAAACCGTCGCCTATTACCGCGAAGCTGAGATCAAAGAACTCCTGCGGCGTCATATGATGGATGATGCCACGGAAGTCAGCCGTGTCGAAGCGATCGGAGCGCTCAACTTTCTCACGATCGACGATATCCCCATCGAACAGGAAGGCGTGACTGTGGACCCCAACAGTATCCTTTCCGTTCCGATTCTGAACGGGGTGCCACAATTTCCACCGTTTCGAAAATCTTCCGATGATCCCTTTCTGCGGCAAGTGAATGCATCGGATAAGGCGTGGGTTGTCATCACAGACGAGCAGAACGAGCCTCATTACATCATGGACGCCGACGGGTTTCTACGACACGCGTTATTGACGAGCGAGGAGACGAACCCGTTTGTTTACTGTCACCGACCCATCATCGTACGGAATCGTAAGGAACCTCTCGGCCAGGTCGTCGGTCTGCTCAATTTTGACCAGACTTCCTCCGGCGATCATTTAATCGCTGACGACGCTATATTGTTGTGGATCAAACAGCCGCGCCTGATTACAGGGGCCGATCTCTTAGGAAGGCTATTCCGCGGAATCGCTAGACGTGGCCGGGGAGAGGCTGAGGGCTGACACGGAATATGATCAGGCGAGAAAGCTTGAAAAGGCGGTGGCCAATCCGAGAAAGCTGAAGAAGCCGACGATATCCGTGACGGTTGTCAAAATGATCGAGGAAGACTGCGCCGGATCCTGATCCAACGCCTTCAGCGCAATCGGAATCACGGCGCCGGATAATCCGGCGATGCACATGGAAGCCACCATGGAAATGCCGATCACCATAGTTAGGCCGGGCGAGCTGCTCCACCAAAAGACCGCGGCGCAAGTTGTCGCGGAAATCGCGATTCCGTTGAGCATCGCCACGCCGATTTCCTTGCCTGTGACCCGCAACCACTGAGCGGGCCTGATATCTCGGAGTGCCAAGCCGCGCATCACCACCGCCAGGGACTGTGCGCCGGTGTTGCCGGACTGGCCTGCGACGACAGGGAGCAGGACCGCCAGAGCGGTGAATTTGGCGATCACGTCCTCGAACATTCCAACCACAAATGCCGCCAGAAAAGCCGTGAACAGATTGACTTGCAGCCAGCCGAGACGTTTGCGCACGGAAAACAAGATCGGCGAAAGAGCCCGCTCATCACGGCTGGCTCCGACCATCGTTTGGAGGTCGGCCGTCGCCTCTTCTTGACTGGCCTTGACGATGTCTTCGTTCTTGATGATTCCCAGCAGCCGCTCATCGAGATCGACGACGGGAATGGTGACGGAACGGTGCGCGGAAAAGAGGTCCACCAGCTCTTCCCGGTTTTCCAGAGGGTGGATGCGAGGCGTGTCTCGTTTCATCACGGCCTGCAACCGTTCGTCAGGATCGAGGAGCAACAGATCCCGAAGCGAGAGGACGCCGACGAGGTGTCGTTCTCGATCGACCACATATACGTCGTGGAGATCTTTTGGCGCACGCGTTCTCACATCACGGACGGCTTCTTCGACCGTCACGTCTTCAGGGAGGGCATAGGCCCTGGTATCCATCAAGCTCCCAACCGAGTCGGACGGGAATTCCATGAACTGTTTGATCTCCGCCGCCTGCGCGGTCGGCAAACGCTTCAATATTGCGGATTGTCTCGCTGAGTCGACACGGGAGAGAAGGCTTGCGGCATCCCCGGGAGACATGGACAGGAGAGCCTGCCCGCCGGTTTCTTCCGGTAAAAGTGCGAGCGTGTCGGCTGCGACCGATGGGTTCATCGACGACAGGAGTTCCGCAATCGTTCTGGCCGGGCTTGCGCCGATCAAGCGCACGATTTCGTCAACGGCAAACGATTCCAGCAGCTGGCCGGCTTCGTCGGCATGGTCGGCGAAGAACGTTTCATGTAGTCTGTGATGAACTGTCATCGTGGACCTCTTGGGAGTGCGTGTCAGGTTTGATGGTGACGGCGACGCCGGTTTCCGCAACATGCGCCAAGTCAGTCATGATACAGAGACCGATCAAAGCATAGGCTTCCCATATTTGGAGTAGCATGTCCGGCAATGAGTGCGATGTCTGCGAGACGGCGAATTGTTCTTCGATCCGTCTCAGCGTCCGGTACCGAAGCGCCCCGAGAAAATGCCGCTCCCTGTCGACCACTGGGAGGGTGTGATAGAGGCGCCAATTTGGATCTTGAAGCACTTCCCCTTCGAGCGTGTCGGCTGTAATGGACTCGATCTGGTCCCGCATGACCGTGGCTACGACCTCATCCGGATCAGCCACCAACAATTCCTTCATTGTGACCAGGCCGGCGAGGACTCCGTCCCGTTCCACAACATAGTGGTAGTACGTCGCCCGGCTTGATGCGTGTTTGATCCGTTCCAATGCCGCAGAAACCGTGATATCGGGAGGTAATGTCGTGACGCGAGGATCGGCGAGACTTGCTGCAGTCCCGTCCGGATACGTAAGGCTCATTCGCAACCCGGGACCGACGGTAGCCTCAAGTCGTGAGAAGAATTCACCTTGGACGTCCGGGTCGAATTGGCGCATGACGTCGATGGCGGAGGCGGTCGAGAGCGATGCGACTACCGAAGCGGCCTGGTCCCGCGGCAACAGCAATAGGACTTCCCCCGCCATATCTGCAGTGGCATATTCGAGAACCGATGCGACATCCTCCGGCGGTAGCGGACGCATCACCTCTGCGACCTCGGGCCCCGGCCATGTTTCCAGGCGTTTGACCACTTCGAGGGGATAGGATTTCAAGTACTCCTGGGTCAACCGAATTTCTGCGTCCATTGATTATCCGGCCTTTTCGATGACGGCTTTTGCGTCCTGAAAGTGGGAGGCCGGAATGACGACGCGACCATCCGGCGTATCGACGACAAGTGCCGTGGGCGTCACGGCGACGATCTGACCGTGGACCCCGTCCATGCGAATGGTCTGGCCGACCCGCAAGAGCTGCTGCAAGTAGTGGGCTGCGATCAGGTTGGCGACGGCCCCTCGGGCGCCCAGTCCGAACGAGAGGGCCGCACCAGCGATAAGTCCCCCGAAGCCGATCATGATCGTGCTGTTCAATAACGTCGTGTCGATTCCCAATTCGTTGATGGCTGTTACAAACACCACCAGGATTGCGGCGACGTAAAATGTTTGAGCGACGATCGTTCCCTGCGGCACGCCTGCGGATAAGCAGGCCAGACCGATCAAATCTTTGAGATAGTTCGCGGCAAGCAATCCCAAGACGATGATCAAGACGGCCACGCCGATCTTTGGAATATAGAAGACGAGGTCCGTCAATGCTGCAGACACAGTTTCGAGCCCGAGCGTTTCTGTCGCCGAAATGCCGAATAACAAAAAAATCGCCCAAAACACCAGAATACCCATGACATCGGCGCTCGTCTTCTTCGAATTGATGCCGGACAGCAGATTGTGTACCGGTGTCTTCGCAAGCAGGCGGTTGAATCCGACGACTTTGAGTAATGCTGCGGTTCCGGCTCCCACCATCCTGGCCAAAAGGTAACCGGCGAGAATCAACAGCGCCGCGCCGAGGAGTTTCGGAACAAATGCCGCAACGAGCGCAAGGCTTCCTTCCAATGATTCCCGAAACGCTTCAATCCAAGTTTGCGGATTCATGGGGGCTCCTTCCATTGTTCGGCACATGCACAGCAAACCGCCATCACATTGTGACGTTCCTGCTGCCTCTGAGAAAACCTGCTGCAGTGCTCCCTCCGGGCTAGGAGCAAGGGAGCCTGTTCATTTGAAGGTGTGAGTCGCGGGCATGGCGCGTCTATGTTCAGGCCGGCTCACTTAATCGCAAGACCGCGATCGACCGCGCATCCAATTCATACCGCTCACCTCCCTTGAGGACGTAGACGAGCTTTTCCGTGCCCGCCTCTACAGCCGTATCGAACAGCGGCTGCCATTTCACGCCACGTTTGTGGGCGGGGAGGGTGAAGGACAGGGATTCGTAATGGGCGTTCAACAAGATGAGAAGGGTGTCATCAGTGATTGTCCGTCCCTTTTCGTCTTTTTCGGAGATGGCGTCGCCGGCCAATCGAAGTGCCAGGGATTTGGCATAGCCTGCATTCCAGTCACGGTCGGTCATTTCCTTACCGTCAGGTCTGAACCATGAGATATCTTTGACCTCGGAGCCACGGAGATGCCGTCCTTGGAAAAATCCTCTCCGCCTCAAGACCGGATGGCGTTTGCGAAAATCTATGAGGGTTTTCGTGAAGTTGAGCAACCCTTGCTGTGAACGGTCGAATTTCCAATCGAACCAGCTAATCTCGTTGTCCTGGCAGTAGGCGTTGTTGTTGCCCTGTTGTGTGCGGCCTATTTCGTCTCCTCCGCAGAGCATGGGAACACCTTGCGACAGGAACAATAGAGTCAGGAAGTTCCGTTTCTGGCGTTCGCGCAACGAAATGATCTTCGGATCGTCTGTCGGGCCTTCGACGCCGCAGTTCCAGCTGGCATTGTCATCGGTCCCGTCGCGGTTGTCTTCACCATTGGCTTCGTTGTGTTTGTCGCTGTATGAAACCAAATCGTGGAGCGTGAAGCCGTCATGGGCTGTGATGAAATTTATACTCGCGTAGGGACGGCGTCCGCTCATGCTGTAGAGGTCACTGCTTCCGGTCACGCGGTAGCCGAGTTCCGCGACTTGTCCGCCGTCGCCCTTGATATATCGACGGATCGTGTCCCGGTACTTACCGTTCCATTCGGCCCATCCAACGGGGAAATTCCCCACTTGGTATCCGCCCTCACCGACGTCCCATGGCTCGGCGATGAGCTTCACCTGCGAAAGGATCGGGTCCTGGTGCAGGATGTCGAAAAAGGCGCTTAAACGATCGACAGCATGGAGTTCTCGTGCCAGCGCGGAGGCCAAGTCGAACCGAAAACCGTCGACATGCATTTCAATAACCCAGTAGCGCAAACTATCCATGATCAGTTGAAGCGTTCTGGGATGGGTGACGTTCAAGGTGTTTCCGCATCCGGTGTAATCCATGTAGTACCGGGGAGTGCCGTTGGTCAGGCGATAATACGAAGCGTTGTCGACTCCTCGAAAAGACAGCGTCGGGCCGAGATGATTGCCTTCCGCAGTGTGGTTGTACACGACGTCGAGGATGACCTCGATCCCGGCACTGTGTAAGGTCTTGACCATCGTCTTGAATTCCCGGACTGCGCGCCCTCGTATCGGTGAAACGGCGTACCGGATATCCGGCGCAAAAAATCCGATCGTGTTGTATCCCCAGTAATTGGTGAGGCCTCGATCGATCAGGTGCTTGTCGCGGACGAAGTGGTGTATCGGCAGCAGTTCCACAGCGGTCACACCCAAGGCGAGAAGATGATCGATTACGGCCGGAGTCGTCAGGCCCGAGTAGGTTCCGCGCATGTGCTCGGGAACGTCCGGATGCTGTGCGGTCAGTCCCTTGACATGAACTTCGTAGATGACCGTTTTGTCCCACGGTGTTTTGAGTAGGCGATCGCCACCCCAGGTAAAAGCCTGGTCGACGACGACACTTTTGGGGATATTGGACGCGTTGTCCCTCTGGTCGAAAGAGAGATCCTCTTTGGGGTCGCCGATACGATATCCGAACATGGCGTCCGACCACTCGATGGTCCCTGCAATTGACTTGGCGTAGGGATCGATCAACAGTTTGTTGGGGTTGAAGCGGTGGCCCGCCTCCGGGGCATAGGGGCCGTGGACGCGATATCCGTAATGGTGTCCCGGCCAGAGGCCTGGGATATACACATGCCAGACCTGGTCAGTGCGTTCTTCCAGGCGAATGCGGGCCGACTCTCTCGGAGAGTCGGGACCGTCGAATAGACATAATTCCACGGCCGTGGCATTTTCCGAAAAAATGGCGAAATTAACGCCTTCGCCGTCCCACGTGGCGCCTAACGGATAGGGTCGTCCCGGCCAGGTTCTCATATTGATTCCTTCCATGTTCGTTCAGCCGGATATTTCACGACTGTCAGCGCGGGAGAGGCGATTTCGATGTTTTCCGTCGCCAACCGAGACAACACAGCCGATTGCAACCGATGCTTGACCGTTCTCCTGACTCGGGCTTCGACCGCATAGCGAATGCGGCAGGCCACCCAATGCTCAGTGAGGGTAATGTAGGCTTGAGGCCGGACATCCGGAAGGCCGACAAGCGACACGCCGGGCAAATTGTTCATCGCCATTCTTGCAGCCTGTTCCGTTTCAGACGCATAGCCGTTCAATGTATCCAGGATGGCCGCTTGCGCATGTATCCAACTCGGCCCGTACGCAATCGGGATCATGAATTCATCCCAAATGAACGGGGATCCCTGGGTATAGTTGAAACACGGATCTTTAAAGACCGCTGAATTGGTCACCGTCACGATTCGTCCGGTCATCTGGTCGCCGTCGACCCAGTTCCCGATCTCCAATAATGTCGTTCGAATGATGCCAATATCCACTACGTCGCCTGTGACCCCGCCTAATTGGATGCGGTCGCCGACCTGGTACAAACGGGTCCAGATGATCAGGCTCCATCCCGCCATGCTCACGATAACCGGCGAAAGGGCGATAGCCAGACCGGCACCCGTGGCGCCCATGATGAGCAGGAATCCCTGAAGTCGTTGCGCCCATATTCCGGTCACGCTGACAAAAAAGATGGACAGAGCTCCGTAACGAATGACTTTGTTGACTGTGTAACGACGTCGATCGTCTTTGATGCCCTGTCGCGCTCCCCATTCCAATAGACGGACCGCGACATAGAGCACGACGGCCAGGATTGCCGTCGATATCACACGATCATCGAGGTCGGTGAACCACTGAGTCCACGTGGTCATAGGGGCTCATCGGAAATAATTGGCTTGATTCCGTGCTCATGTATAGCCATGTTCGGGTGATTGCGCAAGGACCCGTACGGGAAAAAAATCAGATGAGCTCTTGTGTACGGTATCTCACGCCGCTATTCTCCATGACATGGAATTGAAGAAGGAGAAAGAGGTGGCAGGAATGCAACCATGGCGGATGCAGATAGGGTCTCAGCTTGTGGCGCCGCGGATCGCACGGTTCAGGGTGTGGGCTCCGTTTGCCAAGCAGGTTGCCGTGCACATTCTGGGCCGTGATGAGCGAATCTTCCTGATGGAGCCTCGCGATAGGGGATACTTCGAGGCGACTGTGCCGGACATAGATGCCGGTATGCGCTATCAGTATCGATTGGACGGAGAGAAGAGCAGGCCTGATCCTGCCTCACGGTTTCAGCCTGACGGCGTTCACCAGCCATCAGCCATAGTTGATCCCAATACGTTCACGTGGACAGACCAACGGTGGAAGGGACTTCCCCTGACAGATCTCATCATCTACGAGTTGCACGTTGGAACCTTCACACAAGCGGGAACGTTTGAAGCGATTATTCCACACCTTTCGTATCTCAAGGACGAAGTTGGTATCACGGCCATCGAATTGATGCCGGTCGCCCAGTTCCCCGGTCGGCGCAATTGGGGATACGACGGTGTTTATCCCTTTGCCGTGCAGGCCAGTTACGGCGGTCCGGACGGCATGAAGCGTTTGGTAGATGCCTGCCACCGGGTAGGATTGGCTGTGATTCTGGATGTTGTCTATAACCACCTCGGCCCGGAAGGTAATTATTTTGGCGACTTCGGACCCTATTTTACCGACCGATATCGTACGCCATGGGGATCGGCCCTGAATTATGACGGACCGGGTAGTGATGAAATCCGGCAGTACTTTGTGGACAACGCGCTCTATTGGGTGACGGAGTATCATATTGATGCCCTCCGACTGGATGCGATCCACGGCATTTTTGATTTCAGCGCTCAGCATATTCTTCAGGAGCTGGCCGAAGCGGTACATAAGCAGGCCCGTGCCCTCGAACGAACTATCCTCGTCATCGCGGAAAGTGATCTGAATGACGCGCGCGTCATCTCGCCGGTTGACAGGGGAGGGTACGGACTCGATGGACAATGGAACGACGATTTTCACCATGCCCTTCGCGTTACACTCGCAAACGAACGTAAAGGGTATTATCAGGATTTTCACGGGCTGAGCGATTTAGCGACTGCGGTGCAACGCGGATTTGTGTACCACGGGCAGCATTCGGCATATCGCGGGCGGCGGCATGGCAATTCCGCAGAGCGTTGTTTTCCATCTCAGTTGGTGGTGTTCGCGCAAAATCACGACCAAATCGGGAATCGTGCTGTTGGAGACCGCTTGAGCACCCAACTGCCGTTTGATGCGTTGAAAGCCGCGCGAGCCCTCGTTGTCCTGGCTCCGAATATTCCGCTCTTGTTCATGGGGGAAGAATACAGCGAGACCGCTCCGTTTCAATATTTCATCGAGCATGGCGATCCGGGCTTGATTGAAGCGGTCCGGCAAGGGCGCCGCCGCGAATTCGCCCATTTCGGCTGGCGGGCAGAGGAGATCCCGGATCCTCAGGACCAGGCGACGTTTGAACGGTCGCGGATTCACGTCGGCGAGAGGCACCATCCTATGCAGGAAGCCATGCTCAGATGGACCAAGATTCTCATTGAATTGAGAAAAACGATTCCTTCACTCGGCGCAAACGCGGCCCTGCCAACTCAACACCATGTCTGGATCGATGAGTCGAAGCAGGTCATGTTCCTTCATCGATGGGCTGAGAAGGGACCTTCTGTTCTCCTGGTATGTGGCTTCAATGAAAAACCTCTGGTATGCACATTGACTGAACCGCCTGGGGATTGGGCACTTCGTCTCAGTGCCCAGTTTCCCGAGTACCATCCGGCTGGAGAGTCAGGACTGCCCAAGGAACTGCGGGTCCAAGGCACCGGCGTCCAGGTCCGCATGCCCGCCTACGGGGTTGGAGTGTTCTTGCAGTCAAAATGACGTCGTTTAATTTTCAGGTTCATTCGCGTTAACATGGCGAGGTGCCTGCTCAGGTTCGCAGAGATTTCGTACTGATCGGTGGACATGTTTTGTACGGGCGATCCAACAAACCAAGAGGAGAGCGAACCCGCATCGCCGCCTGAACCCTCGGAACCTCCTCACGACTATCCATGGGCGGATTGGCCGGATGAGCAATTGCTCGAGCTGCGGCTCTGTGATTTTCACCTTTCACTGAAGTCCAGTTCCGTCATCGAGCAGATCCGTGAAGTCGAGCGCGAACTGGCAGCGCAGAACCTCAACTTCAAGCCTCATTTTTGGCTGTCGGAAGAGTGGTTTTCTCCGGATGGCGTACCGGGTGTGGCGGTGCCCTTCTATTTGGCTCACCCACGGCTGGCCAAACTGGAAATGAGCCAGATGCTGGAAGTCGAGGGGGGGACCCCGGAATCCTGCCGGCGTATCCTTCGTCATGAACTTGGTCATGCGATTGAAAATGCCTATCGGCTCCGCCGGTTAAAAAAAAGGCAAGCCGTGTTCGGTCGGTCCACGCAATCCTACCCGAAGTATTACACGCCGCGACCATACAGCAAGAGTTACGTCCAGCATTTGGATATGTGGTATGCGCAGAGTCATCCGGACGAAGACTTTGCCGAGACCTTCGCGGTCTGGCTGACGCCGAATTCACAATGGGAGGAGCGGTACGCTGATTGGCCTGCGCTGAAAAAATTGAAATACATGGACAGCTTGATGAAGAGCCTCGCCGGTGCTCCTCCGCCGATCACGACTAAAGAGCTTGTCGATCCCATTTCCCGAATCAAAAAAACCGTCAGAGAGTACTACGAGCAAAAGCGAAAACGTTTCGGATTGGATCACCCCACGTTCTACGATAGGGATTTGCGCCGTCTCTTTTCCGACCAGCCGGCGTTCAAAACTCATCAGACTGCGGCGAGTTTTATCCAGCGGTTGCGAAACCAGGTTCGGCGGCATGTCGCCAAATGGACGGGAGAATACCAATATACGATCGATCGTCTGCTGGAAGACATGATACGACGTTGCAGGGAACTCGACCTCCATGTGGCCGGGCCCGAGGATCAAGTCAGGATGGAATTTACCGTGTTGTTGACACTACAGACGATGAATTATCTCCATAGTGGACGGCACCGAGTCGCCTTATGAGCAAAAAGCGTCGCGTCATGGTTCTAGTCCACGCGGATTTGGTTCCTCCGGAATCGGCCGAAGGGGTGAATTTACCGGAGGTCGAATGGAAGACGGAATACGACGTCGTTACCGGCTTGCGTCAACTGGGCCATGAGGTTATAGCCGTAGGCGTCCTCGACGATCTGGGCGTGATTCGGCGAGTCGTCGAGGATTGGAAACCGCATATCGCCTTCAATCTCCTCGAGGAATTCAGTGGAGTTGCTACCTATGATCAAAACGTGGTGTCGTATCTTGAACTGTTGGGTGTCCCATACACCGGTTGCAACCCCCGAGGATTGATGCTGGCGCGGGACAAGGCCCTCGCTAAGAAAATACTCCATTATCATCGCATTCCGATTCCGGAATTCATCACTGTGCCGGTCGGGCGATCTGTGAAACGGCCGAAGGGCTTCGATTTTCCGCTGTTCGTGAAATCGATCTCGGAAGAAGCCTCATTGGGTATTTCGCAAGCTTCGATAGTGGAAGATGATGGAAAATTGCTGGAACGGGTGAATTTCGTTCACCAAAGCGTAGGAACCGGTGCGCTGATCGAACGGTACATCGAAGGGCGGGAATTGTATGTCGGCGCCCTGGGAAACCGGCGCGTCGACGTGTTTCCCGTCTGGGAATTGGATTTGAGCAATATGCCGGAAGACGGAAAACGGATCGCTACCGCCCGCGTCAAGTGGAGCCGGAAGTATCAGCAGAAATACGGCATCAGCTCCGGTGAGGCAGATGGCTTGCCGGAGGGTCTTGCCGACAAAGCGCAGGAAATCGCCCGTCTGGTTTATCAAGCCCTTGGATTGAGCGGCTATGCCCGAATCGATTTTCGTCTCGACCAAGAGGGCCGGCTCTACGTTCTGGAAGCCAACCCGAATCCTCAAATCGCGCAGGACGAAGATTTCGCCGATTCGGCGGAATGTGCGGGCTTGTCATATCATGCGCTCCTCCAGCGTATCCTCGACCTCGGCTTGCGTTGGCATCCGCCTGCCGCGCAATCCGATCGTTCGTCTTCGAAACCGAAAACGGTGTCGCAGTGACCACGGGGTTACGGCATACCGATAACAATCGCGCAAGTCCGATTTGCTGACCACCCGAGAGTTCGAAATCCCTACGAAATTGTGATTGGCCTCTGTCGTAAGCTGTGGCTGCGTGCTACGTGTGAACAGAGACTGCGACCGGAAATTTCGTAGAGGACAAGTTCATTTAGGACAAGACCTTTAATGTGCCGTCAGGGGAGGTGAGATTGAGGGGTGAAGACCGGAGGACCCGGGCTGGGCGTAACGGACCGCTGCGTCGGTTAGCGGCGTTTCACGGTGTCGCAACTTCGTATGTGGACGAAAGCGGGGTGCGCCGACAGGTGAGCGACCGGAGTCTTCGCGAGGTTCTTGCTGTAATGGGTGTCCCGGCGAATTCGTCCGTTCAAGTTGCCGCGAGCTTTCGGGACGCCCGTTCCGCTCGGTGGCAATCGATACTTGATCCGGTGGTCGTCGTGCGCACGGATCGCTTGCCTCGATCCTTCCTTCTCCGTCTGCCCTTGCATCGGAACGTGCTGCATCATCTTCATCTCGACTGGGTCGTGAAGAAAGAAAGGGGCGGAACAATATCAGGACAACAATCCGGAATACATGTGACGGTTCTCAAACAAGTTGTTGTAGACGGGACGCATTATGTCGAATGCGCCGTGCCTTTTCCCCGCCGACTTCCCTTTGGTTACCACAAACTTTCCATAAAGGCATATGGAGGGGGGCATATCTATCAGGACACGATGGTGCTGATCGTCGTTCCCGTCGATACATTTCTCCATCCGTGCGTGCGAGGAAGAAACCGAACATGGGGCGTTACGTTACAATTATACGGCGTCCGCAGCAGAAAGAATTGGGGCATCGGTGATTTCAGAGACCTTCGAGGCCTGATCCAGTGGGTTGGAAGGGAACTTGGCGCGGATCTGCTCGGCGTCAATCCCCTTCACGCGCTTCCCCCAGGCGGTGTCAGTCCATACTCGCCATCGAGCAGGCTTTTTCACCATGCTCTGTACCTGGATCTTGAGGGTGTCCCAGAATTTTTGGAATCGAAATCGCTGCAATTAAAAGTGAAATCTTCGCGGTTTCAGGCTCGGCTCGCGGCGTTGCGCCGAAATCCGACGGTTCGCTACCGGACCGTCGAGCGGATCAAGTGGCAAATTCTGGAAGAACTGTTCAGGATTTTTCAACGGCGCCACCTGGCGCGTCATTCATCAAGAGCCGAATCGTTCCGTCGCTTTGTCAAGCGGGAAGGCGTTGCCCTCGAGCGGTTCGCGCTGTTCCGGACGCTGGAAGAGCGAATGGCCCGTCGGGGGAAACTGGCAGATGTGTCTCGGCAGGGATGGCGCGCTTGGCCGAAGGCCTACCAACACCCGGATTCACCTGCCGTTCGAGATGTGGCTCGACGGTCCTGCAGCCGACTGCAGTTCTTCCAATACGTGGAATGGGAATGTCGCCGGCAGCTTCGCACGGTTCAGCTGGCAGCAAAACGTGCAGGAATGGCCATAGGACTCTACAAGGACATGGCGGTCGGTATCGATCCGGAGGGAGCCGATGCCTGGGCATTTCAAGGCCAGCTCGTTGCGAAGGCGTCGATCGGGACGCCGCCGGAATTGTTTTCTCCCAGCGGGCAAAGATGGAATCTGGCGCCGTTCCACCCCGAACTGATTCGGTCGGACGGATATCGTTTGTTCGCGGATTGTTATCGACGCTCCATGCAACATGCCGGAATCATCCGAATCGATCATGCGATGGGACTGTTCCGTCTCTTCTGGATTCCAGAAGGGCTGGATCCGTCTCAAGGTACGTATGTGAGGTATCCGGCTGATGATTTTCTCGGTATTCTCGGGCTCGAAAGCCATCGTCAGCACGTCATGGTCATCGGCGAGGATTTGGGTACCGTGACGCCCGCGATACGTCATCGGCTCATGGAAGGGGGGTTGCTCTCATATCGGCTCCTTTTGTTTGAACAATCGGCCAAGGGGGCGTTTGCAAAACCGTCCCGTTTCCCGCGCCACGCCGCCGCTGCGGTGGCCACGCACGACTTGCCGACGTTGAAAGGATTTTGGATCGGGAGAGACATTGAGTTGAAGGCCCGTATTGGGCTATACAAGAAAGCAGCGTGGCGTAGGCGTGACCAGGACATCCGTGCCAGGGACAAGCAGGCGCTCCTGGATGCGTTAGCGAAGGAGAGGCTTCTTCCGAACGGTTGTCCGGCAAGGGCTGAGGCCGTCCCTGACCCGCCTGATGACCTGTGTCGATCTATCT